>NZ_AP024523.1:0-190000 GCF_024346585.1 Streptococcus toyakuensis | reverse complement strand
AAGGCATCCACCGTGCGCCCTTATTAACTTAACCTTATTTTTCTGACCTTTCAGTCATAAACTCTTATTAATACTACAGCGTTTTCGGTTTATTTTCTTGTTACTATTTGATATAGATATTCAATTTTCAATGTGCATTACTTGGTGATCTCTCACCGATGGAGCCTAGCGGGATCGAACCGCTGACCTCCTGCGTGCAAAGCAGGCGCTCTCCCAGCTGAGCTAAGGCCCCACAAGACCTCTCAAGACTAAACAAGACCAATGCGCAGTTCCTTTTCCTTAGAAAGGAGGTGATCCAGCCGCACCTTCCGATACGGCTACCTTGTTACGACTTCACCCCAATCATCTATCCCACCTTAGGCGGCTGGCTCCTTACGGTTACCTCACCGACTTCGGGTGTTACAAACTCTCGTGGTGTGACGGGCGGTGTGTACAAGGCCCGGGAACGTATTCACCGCGGCGTGCTGATCCGCGATTACTAGCGATTCCGACTTCATGTAGGCGAGTTGCAGCCTACAATCCGAACTGAGACTGGCTTTAAGAGATTAGCTTGCCGTCACCGGCTTGCGACTCGTTGTACCAGCCATTGTAGCACGTGTGTAGCCCAGGTCATAAGGGGCATGATGATTTGACGTCATCCCCACCTTCCTCCGGTTTATTACCGGCAGTCTCGCTAGAGTGCCCAACTGAATGATGGCAACTAACAATAGGGGTTGCGCTCGTTGCGGGACTTAACCCAACATCTCACGACACGAGCTGACGACAACCATGCACCACCTGTCACCTCTGTCCCGAAGGAAAACTCTATCTCTAGAGCGGTCAGAGGGATGTCAAGACCTGGTAAGGTTCTTCGCGTTGCTTCGAATTAAACCACATGCTCCACCGCTTGTGCGGGCCCCCGTCAATTCCTTTGAGTTTCAACCTTGCGGTCGTACTCCCCAGGCGGAGTGCTTAATGCGTTAGCTGCGGCACTAAACCCCGGAAAGGGTCTAACACCTAGCACTCATCGTTTACGGCGTGGACTACCAGGGTATCTAATCCTGTTTGCTCCCCACGCTTTCGAGCCTCAGCGTCAGTTACAAGCCAGAGAGCCGCTTTCGCCACCGGTGTTCCTCCATATATCTACGCATTTCACCGCTACACATGGAATTCCACTCTCCCCTCTTGCACTCAAGTTAAACAGTTTCCAAAGCGTACTATGGTTAAGCCACAGCCTTTAACTTCAGACTTATCTAACCGCCTGCGCTCGCTTTACGCCCAATAAATCCGGACAACGCTCGGGACCTACGTATTACCGCGGCTGCTGGCACGTAGTTAGCCGTCCCTTTCTGGTAAGATACCGTCACAGTGTGAACTTTCCACTCTCACACTCGTTCTTCTCTTACAACAGAGCTTTACGATCCGAAAACCTTCTTCACTCACGCGGCGTTGCTCGGTCAGACTTTCGTCCATTGCCGAAGATTCCCTACTGCTGCCTCCCGTAGGAGTCTGGGCCGTGTCTCAGTCCCAGTGTGGCCGATCACCCTCTCAGGTCGGCTATGTATCGTCGCCTTGGTGAGCCGTTACCCCACCAACTAGCTAATACAACGCAGGTCCATCTGGTAGTGATGCAATTGCACCTTTTAAGCAAATGTCATGCAACATCTACTCTTATGCGGTATTAGCTATCGTTTCCAATAGTTATCCCCCGCTACCAGGCAGGTTACCTACGCGTTACTCACCCGTTCGCAACTCATCCAGAAGAGCAAGCTCCTCCTTCAGCGTTCTACTTGCATGTATTAGGCACGCCGCCAGCGTTCGTCCTGAGCCAGGATCAAACTCTCATTAAAAGTTTGAGTTCTCACTCATTTCTGTCACTGACAGATTTATTGTTTTTTTCATTGTTCAGTACTACAACCTTAGTTGTAGTGCCCTGCACATTGGTTCGTCTTGTTCAGTTTTCAAAGGTCTTTGTCACTCACTTCTCTCAAGCGACAACTATATTAGTATATCACAGGTGCTTTCGCTTGTCAACACTTTTTTGAAACTTTTTTAATCTTTTTTCATCAAGTGTTCCATCCGCAACATACCATAGTCCGTACGGGATTCGAACCCGTGTTACCGCCGTGAAAAGGCGGTGTCTTAACCCCTTGACCAACGGACCAGAGTTGTTATTTTCAACTCTTACTATTATACCGACTTTTCTAACTTTGTCAACACCTTTTTTAAACTTTTTTAAGTGATAACTTCTCAACGTAACTTCCACCATAGCGAAACTTAATCTGAAACGCTTTCAGATGAGAGGATTTTGTGCACTCTTTTTTCGATTCTTTTCGACTAATCAAGCATTAGTAAAACCAGTTGAACTTAAGCTTTAAGTAAAAAGAGTCAGCATTATACTGACTCTTCTATTGATTATTAAACTTGGAAGCCCGTTCTTCTCCCCACCAATATGGGATTAGTTCTGCGACTTTCACCGTCTTTCTTGTATCGTAGTCCATCATAAATTCTGCATCTTTATTTTCAGCGTTCATCTCTAAGAGGAATTCTCTGCAAGCTCCACAGGGCATTCCTGAACTTCCACCATAAGGTGGTTTGTCTCGAAAGGCTAATACTTTTTTAACCTTAGTTTGTCCTGAAAATTGGTACATATTGAAGAGGGCCGCCCGTTCTGCGCAGAGATGGAAAACACCACAGGTTCCCTCCATACAGAATCCTGTAAATATTTGCCCATCTTCTGCTTCTACTGCGGCAACGACATGATTAGCATAAACAAAATCAGATACTTCATGTGGATTATACAATTTCTGTGCTTCTTCGTACATCTTTTCCCAGATGTCCATTATTGTACCCTTCTTATTTAGAGATTTCTTTTAGCATGTTTTCGATATGCTGGATTGATTTTTCACGGCCTAACAAGAAGATAGTATCTGGCAATTCTGGTCCATGCATTTCACCTGAAACTGCGATGCGAATTGGCATGAAGAGATTTTTCCCTTTGATACCTGTTTCTTTTTGAACAGCTTTGATTTGTGGGAAGATATTCTCTGTTACAAATTCATCATCTGCCATCGCTTCAAGTTTTGCTTTGAAGGCTTCAAGAACTGTTGGGACTGTTTCTCCCGCCATGACTTCGCGCTCTGCTTCTGTCAATTCTGGGAAATCTGAGAAGAACAGATCTGTCAATGGAATAATCTCATCTACTGATTTCATTTGTGGCTTATAGAGTTCTACCAATTTTTCAGCCTTGTCAGTTAAACGGCCCGCTTCCTCTAAGAATGGTTTTGCCATTTCAAAGATAGTTTCTAGGTTTGCATTCTTGATATAATCATTGCTCATCCAGTCTAGTTTTTTCTGGTCAAAGGCTGCTGGAGACTTGCTCAGGCGGTTTTCATCGAAAAGTTTAATCAATTCTTCGCGAGAGAAAATCTCATCTTCTCCACCTGGGTTCCAACCAAGAAGAGCAATAAAGTTAAAGACTGCTTCTGGAAGGTAACCTTTTTTACGGTAGTCTTCGATAAACTGAAGGGTGTTGGTGTCACGTTTAGACAATTTTTTCCCAGTTTCAGAGTTGATAATCAAGGTCATATGACCGAACTCTGGAGCTTCCCAACCAAGTGCTTCATAAACCATGAGCTGTTTTGGTGTATTAGCAATGTGGTCGTCTCCACGGATTACGTGAGAAATTTGCATATCATGGTCATCGATGACAACGGCAAAGTTGTAAGTTGGGTAACCGTCTTTCTTTTGAATAACCCAGTCACCACCGATATTGCCACCTTCAAATTCGATATCGCCTTTAACCATATCATGCCACTTGTAGATACCTGACTCATTGACAGCCAAACGAACAGTTGGGATGATCCCTGCCGCTTCACGTTCTGCGATGTAAGCTGCTTTTTCTTCTTCACTCATACCAAGGTATTCATTGGTGTAGCGTGGTGTTTCACCAGCTGCTTCTTGGCGTTCGCGTTCAGCGGCCAACTCTTCTTCTGTAACATAAGATTTGTAGGCTTTTCCCTCAGCTAATAGTTGGTCAATGTATTTTTGATACAAGTCCAAACGCTCAGACTGGCGGTAATTTTCATGTGTTTCTGGGCTTTCATCCCAATCCATACCTAACCAACGAAGGTTTTCAAGCTGTGAACGTTCCCCATCCTCGACATGACGTTTACGGTCAGTATCTTCGATACGAATGATAAATGTTCCACCATGATGGCGTGCATACAAGTAGTTAAACAATGCTGTACGGGCATTCCCGATGTGTAGTAGTCCTGTTGGACTTGGTGCGTAACGTACGCGAATATCTTTTGACATAGTTTCTCCTATAAAGTCTTTATACTCAATGAAAATCAAAGAGCAAACTAGGAAACTAGCCGCAGGCTGTACTTGAGTACGGCAAGACGACGTTGACGCGGTTTGAATTTGATTTTCGAAGAGTATTAGGCGTCTGCCTTTTTGCTCTCTATATTATATCACAAGTCTTGGCTGAGTCCAATTTCTATGGATAAAGAGAGTAAAAAGAGTGGACAAACCACTCTTTTCTTCTATTATAGACGTGCGTTAAGTTCTTTGCTCAATTCTTCAAATCCTGGTTTTCCAAGAAGGGCAAACATATTACGTTTGTAAGCTTCAACACCTGGTTGGTCAAATGGGTTGATAGCATTCAAGTAACCTGAAAGGGCGATAGCCAATTCGAAGAAGTAGATTGTGTAACCAAGAGTGAAAGCGTCTTGCTCTGGAAGAGTCACGTACATGTTTGGTACATCACCATCTGTGTGGGCAAGAAGAACACCGTCAGTCGCTTTTTTGTTTACAAAGTCAACGTCTTTTCCTTGAAGGTAACCAAGTCCATCAAGATCTTCTTCCAAGCTAGGGATAATCACGTTCTTACGAGGTTTGTCAACACGGACAACTGTTTCAAACATGATACGAGTTCCTTCTTGGATAAATTGACCAAGTGAGTGCAAGTCAGTTGAGAAGTTGGCTGAAGTTGGGTAAATACCTTTTTGGTCTTTTCCTTCTGATTCACCAGCCAATTGTTTCCACCACTCTGAGAAGTATTGAAGTGATGGCTCGTAGTTTACCAAGATTTCAGTTGCATAGCCTTTACGGTAAAGAATGTTACGAACGGCTGCATATTGGTAAGCTTCATTTTCAGCAATCTTGTCTGAAGTGTAGTCTTTACGAGCTGCGTTCGCACCTTCCATAAGGGCTTTGATGTCAGCTCCTGATGCTGCGATTGGAAGCAAACCAACAGCTGTCAAGACTGAGAAGCGTCCACCAATGTCATCTGGAACAACAAATGTTTCCCAACCGTTAGCGTCTGCTTCAACCTTAACAGCACCTTTTTGACGGTCAGTTGTTGCATAGATACGTTTGTTAGCTTCTTCTTGACCGTATTTCTTAACCAAGAGTTCTTTGAAGACACGGAAAGCAATCGCTGGCTCAGTTGTTGTACCTGATTTAGAAATCACGTTTACTGAGAAGTCTTTGTCAGCTACGTACTCTACCAAGTCAGCAAGGTAAGTAGATGAGATTGAGTTTCCTGCGTAAAGGATTTGTGGAGCTTTGCGTTCTTCTTTTGTTTGCAAGTTTGCAAAGTGGTGGTTCAAGAAGTCGATTGCTGCTTTGGCACCAAGGTAAGATCCACCGATACCGATTACAACCAAGACATCGCTGTCTGATTTGATTTGCTCAGCAGCTTTCAAGATACGGTCAAATTCTTCGCGGTCATAGTTTTCAGGAAGGTCCAACCATCCCAAGAAGTCGCTACCAGCACCAGTTCCTTTACGGATCAATTCATCTGCTGCTGTTACTTGTGATTGCATGTATTCCACTTCATGTGGTGCAACAAATTTGTCTAAAACTTTTGAATAATCAAATTTAATATGTGACATGTTATTCCTCCAATATTTCTTCTTTTCTATCATAACGCTTACCTTCGTTTTTTTCAAGTTTTTTGTCGAATTTCTCCAATTTTTATCAGAATTCAAACGTTTGCGTAAAAATCCCACATTCCAAAAATTTTGAAAAAATAAAAGAAAGAACGACTAGATGTTCCAGTCGTTACAGTTCATTCAATAAATACTCAAATAATTCTAAATTGCCATCTTCTTCATTAACCAGAAACTCTGGATGCCACTGCAAACCAATAATGCGGTGCTCATCGATAGACTCAATCGCTTCGATGGTCTGGTCTCTTGGGTCAATAGCAGTTACACGGAAATTAGGTGCCAAATCTTTAATACTCTGACGATGAACGGAATTAACTTGACTTTCTTTTCCAAATAACTTAGCCACCACACTTCCTTCTACTGTCTCAATAGAATGAGATGTCCCGAAAGGTAGTCCTTGCCAGTGGCCTTCGATTTCTTGATTGAGAGTTCCCCCAAAGGCAACATTGACAAGTTGGACACCGCGACAGATTGCCATGATTGGTTTATTCTGACGAAGCGCTTCTTTCAAGAGCGCCAATTCAAATTCGTCACGCACTAGGTTGTAATCATCACTCTCGATGGTCTTTTTCTCTCCATAAAACTGAGGATGGACATTTTGACCGCCTGTCAAGATAAGTTTGTCAATCATTTCTACATAATCGCGAACAACTGACTCATCACCAACAGGAATGACTAAAGGGAGACCACCGACTTGACGAATGCTCTCTGCGAATCTACAAGATACAGATGAATGAATGTTTTTGCCCTCTGCGTCTACGGGACATAGATTTGCAGCAACTCCTACAACCGTTCTAGCCATGATGCCTCTCCTTTCGAATGTTAACGATAGTCTTATCATATCACTCAAAATGACTTTCGTCTAATATGTCTTTTTTTAAGGCTGTGATAAATATTTTTTATGGACAAGAAAAAGCTGCCCAAGGGGACAACTTTTTTCTTATTCAAAAACAAATTGATTGTGATAGAGTTCTGAATAGAAGCCACCCAGTTTCAAGAGTTCATGGTGGCTACCGCGTTCAATGACTTCTCCATCTTTAAGGACAATAATCTGGTCTGCATTGAGGATAGTCTTCAAACGATGGGCAATGACGAAACTAGTTCTGCCTGCTACAACCGCCTCCATGGCATGCTGAATCTTGCTTTCTGTCACAGTATCTACGTTCGAAGTGGCTTCATCGAGAATGAGAACCTCTGGATCTGTCATCAGGGTTCGAGCGATAGAAATCAATTGCTTTTGTCCTGTCGAGAAGATGCTCTGGTCATCATCTATAAGAGTATCGTACTTATCAGGCAAGCTTTCGATGTAGTCGTGAATATGGGTTGCCTTGGCTGCTGCCTCAACCATTTCTTGACTAGCATCTGGCACACCAAAACGGATATTGTCTCGAATCGTTCCGCTAAACAAGACCGAATCTTGCAAGACAATTCCCACCTTGCTTCTGAGACTATCTAAATCATAGTCACGGATGTCTTTACCGTCAAAATAAATCCCACCAGCATTAACATCATAAAAGCGATTGATGAGGTTCATAATAGTCGTTTTCCCTGACCCAGTCGGACCAACAACCGCTGTCATCTGGCCTTTAGGAGCAGAAATGCTGACATCTTTCAAAATGGGTTTATCAGGCAAGTATGAAAAATCAATATGACTGATTTCAACACCTTCTTGCAACTTAGTAAAGGTCGGAGCCTTTTCAGGTCGAATTTCTTCCTCTGCATCAAACATTTCCTGAATCCGTTCAGCCCCAGTAAAGGCCAACTGAAGGCTTCCCCAACTAGCTGCAACTTGGATAATAGGCTGGTAGTACTGCTGTGAAAATTGGGCAAACATAACGATCAAACCTAAGGCTGTACTTGTTTCAATAGTCTTATCGTTTAATAGAATAGCTGAACCAGCAAAGATGACGACGGCTGTATTAACCAGACTCATGCCATTCATGACAGGGAAAAGAATTCCTGAGAACATTCTTCCTTTAAAGGTTGCCTTGCGCACGCGCTCATTTTGCTCAAGAAATCCTGCCATCATATCCTCTTGAATTCCTTGCACAATGACAGCTTTTTGACCTGAGATACTCTCATCCATATAGGCGTTGAGCTTCCCTACCTCTTTCTGCTGGAGGTTGGTGTACTTGCGTGCCATTTTTACGATGAAAATCAGCATGAGGAAGGCCACTGGTGTGCTGGCAATGGTGATGAGAGCCAGCGTTACATTTCTCGAAAACATGACAAGAATCAGACCAATGTATAGAACGATGTTGCTCATGACCTGAATCAAGCTTTCGTTAAAAGCTTGGAGGATATTATCCAAATCACTGGTAAAACGAGACAGGATATCGCCATCTTGACGGCGGTCAAAGAAAGAAACCGTCAAGCGAGCAAGCTTACCAAAGAGACCTTTGCGCATCTCGTTGGTCGACTCTGCAATCACGCGTGTCATGAGACACATGTATATCACACTAGAGATAGATAGAACCAAAACCAGCAGACCAAGATTGACCATGATTCCTGATAGACTTTGCCAAACAAGTTCTGGATTGCCATTTTGATAAGCTTGAACTAAATTAGCTAACTCTGTTACCGCTTGTCCAGAAAATACCGGAAAGAGAGCTTGGGCAAGAGTCGCCAGAACAATCATCAGGATAACAACTACAAATGATAGCTTATAGACTTTAAAATAATTCCAAAAAAATTGAACTGTCTTCATTTTACTCCTCCTTTCCTTTCTGTGTTTCGTAGATTTCACGGTAAACGGAATTGTTGGCAACCAAGTCTGCATGCGTACCTTGACCAATCAATCGTCCTTGATCCAGAACCAAGATTTTATCTGCATGAACAACCGAGCTAATCTTTTGAGCGATGATAATGGTTGTCGTTCCTTTCAAGTCCTTATTCAAGGCTTCCTGAACCAGGCGCTCTGACTTGGCATCCAAGGCTGAGGTCGAATCGTCAAAAATCAGAATACGTGGATTGCTGACAATTCCACGGGCAATCGACATCCTTTGTTTTTGCCCACCTGAAAAGTTGGTTCCCCTTTCTTCAACTGGACTTTCAAAGGTTTTCTCCATACGATGAATGAATTCACTGGCTTGAGCAATATTGGCTGCGCGCTCCATTTCAAATAAAGTAGCATCTCCCTTACCCTGTCTCAAGTTATCTGCAATCGTTCCACTAAAGAGAATGGCACGTTGGAGAACGATAGAAACTGTTTTACGCAGGGTTCCTTCACTCACTTCTCGAATATCCTTGCCTCCAATTTTGATAGCACCCTCCTGTGGGTCAAAGAGACGTGGAATCAATTGAGCCAAGGTTGATTTTCCTGCACCAGTCGCTCCAACGACACCAACCATTTGTCCAGGTTCGACAGTAAAGCTCACATCTTTCAACATCGGTTCCTTATCCATTGGATAGGTAAAGGTCACATTTTCAAAGCTAAGACTTCCGACCAAGTCTTCATCTGGGACATCCTTGAAGGTCATGGCTGGCTCTGCGTCAAGAATTTCTCGAATACGACGCATAGAAATCATAGCACGACTGACAGAATTTCCCAAAAATCCAACCATAATAATAGTAAAGATAATCTGGCTTAGGTAATTAACAAAGGAAGCAATGGAGCCAACAACCGATGGATCCGATTGAACCATCCCTGCAACTAGCCAAATAGAGAGGAAAACCGCCCCATAACCGACCAACATCATGACAGGTTCCACTACTGAAAAGGCATATCCGATGTAAAGGTTTTGACCGAGAAGCTCGTCTGAAACCTCCGTAAACTTAGCAAACTGCTCTTTTTCTTGGACAAAGGACTTGACCACACGAACACCGCGTAGATTTTCCTTGGCAATGGCATTGATGCGCTCAAGAAGTGTTTGAAACTTGGCAAAACGAGGCCCCATCATTCCCATCATGACAGCTGTCAAGCCAAAAATCAAGATTACCATTAGAACAATCACCCACCACAGAGAAGGTAAGGTTTGAACAGCCAAGATAAAGGAACCGATGAACAAGAGGGGGAGCCTGAACAGAATTTGAAAGGTCATCATGACGACGTTCTGAATCTGGTTGATATCATTTGTCATGCGAACGACTAGATTTCCCGCATTAAATTGTTCAATATTGGCATAAGAAAAGGTTTGGATTTTACGGAAGGCATCCTCTCGAAGGTCAGATGAAACTCCTTGGGCAATATAGGCTGCGAGGACAACGTTGAGCCCACCAGCAACCAGACCGACCAAAGCCACACTAATCAACCAAGCCCCGATACTATAAATGGCTTCATATTTCCCAGCAAGGAGGGCGTCTAAGACTTCCTGCAGATAACGCGGTTGCAAAAGTGAACTAGCAACCATCAAGCCTGTCATCAGAAGCGAAGCCAAGGCCTGCCACTTGTAGGTTTTTATTTTCTGAATTAGCATACTTTCTCCTTAAAAAATAGACAAAAGGGAGCGACAATGTGTCAGCTCCTTTTCATTCTGTTTGTGTGATGCTATTCTAGCAAAAAAGTGGGGACTTGTCAAAGAAGTATCCTTGATACAGCTAGAATGACAAGTAATTCATTCTTTATAATTTTTGTTTTAACTCGACCAAGACATTCATAGCCTGCATAGGTGTCATATTGTAAATATCTAGTTTAGCTAATTCTGCTAGGATAGGATGCTCTTCTGCCGTATCAAAGAGAGAAATTTGTTCTGTGACAGTACTTGTTTGCCTCACGGGAGCAGGACTTTCTGTCCCTTGATTCTCTAACTGAGTCAAAATCTTGTCCGCCCTTGCTAAAAGGTCTGCTGGCAAGCCAGCAATCTTGGCAACATGGATACCGTAGGATTTATCAGCTGGTCCTGGTTCAATTTTATGAAGGAAGGTGACCTGCCCATCCTGCTCCAAGGTTGCCACGTGAACATTGACTAAATGTTTCAAGCTGGACTCCAGACTAGTCAACTCATGGTAGTGGGTCGCAAAGAGGGTCTTGGCTCCGATATGCTCGTGAATGTATTCGATGATAGACTGAGCAAGAGCCATCCCGTCATAAGTTGCAGTTCCCCGTCCCAATTCATCAAAGAGAATGAGAGAGTCCTTGGTCGCATGCGAAATGGCATTGTTAGCCTCCATCATCTCTACCATGAAGGTTGATTGACCTGAAACCAAGTCATCTGCTGCTCCGATACGGGTAAAAATCGCATCAAAAATCGGTAAATGGGCGCTTTCTGCTGGCACATAAGACCCCATCTGGGCCATAACCGACGTCATGGCTAACTGACGCATATAGGTTGACTTTCCGCTCATGTTGGGCCCTGTAATCAGTTGAATACTGGTATTATCTTCTGCCATCTGAATCGTATTTGGAATATAGGTCTGAGCCCCCATAACCTTTTCAACGACAGCATGGCGCCCTTTCTGGATATCAATTCGCGAATCCTCTCCGAACTCTGGCCGAATCAAATGCTGGGTTTCAGCCACAACCGCCAGACTCTGTAAGACATCAACTGTCGCAATTCCTTGAGCTAGAGCCTGCAAACGCTGGATATACTTACTGACTTCCTCACGGATGCGCATAAAAATTTCATACTCTAGGTTTGCTGACTTTTCACGCGCCTCCAGCATATCTCCTTCGATACGGGCTAATTCTTCGGTTCCAAAACGTTCTGAGTTTTTCAGCGTCGCCTTGCGGAAAAAGTGAGCAGGCACATTTCCCAGTTGAGAATTGGTCACATGGAAATAGTAGCCATCCTTCTTATTGTAGTCAATCTTGAGCGTGCTGATACCAGAATTTTCTCGCTCCTTAGCCTCAATCTCAGCAATCCAGCTAGTCCCTTCTCTGAGAACGCGACGGTACTTGTCTAAAGTCTCATCAAATCCAGTCCGAATGATTCCTCCATCTGTAATCACATGAGGAGCTTCAGGAGCAATCGCTGCGCTAATCAAACTCTCCAACTCAGGGATTCCATCCAATTGTGCGATGAGATAAGCTAGAGCAGGTTGCTCCATCCCTTCTAAAATCGCACGAATCCGTGGCACACTGGATAAGGTGGTCGCCAACTGCAAGAGATCCTTGGGATTGGTTTTACCAAAAGAAACACGACTAGCCAAGCGTTCGATATCATAGACACCCTTGAGACTGTCTGTCAAATCACTACGCTCAAAGAAATGGTCGAGGAAGACCTGCACCACTTCTTGACGTTGGACGATTCGTTCCTTATCAATCAAGGGACGATGGATCCAAGACCGCAAGAGACGCATTCCCATAGCCGTCTTGGTTTCATCCAAAAGCCAGAAAAGACTACCTTGCTTCTTTCCTGAACGAGCATTCTCAACCAAATCCAGACTAGCCTTGGTCGCATAATCCATCTGCAAGAAATCCTTGATTTCATAGCGTATAACAGGCTTGAGGTGGTTCAATTCCCTCATCTGAGTTCGATGAACATACTGGAGCAATTTACTAGATGCCGCTTGCTCCACAGATGCCAATCGTGAATCCAGTAAATGAAGGTCTTCAAAGCCTTCTTTTTCATATGAAAGCACCAGATTCATCTGACGACTGAGGATTTGTTCTTCTTCCTCAGACAAGTCATAACCCAGCACCACTTCTCGCGCCTTGAGATTACGGATTTCCCCACAAACCAGCGTGAAATCCAAAAGACCTGTCACATAAAAGTCACCCGTCACCAGGTCCATATAAGCTAAGCCAAATTGATTGCCATCTCGATCTATAGCAACCAAGAAGTTGTTCTGACTGTCTGGCTTACTGCTATCGACCACTGTCCCTGGCGTAATGACCTGAACAACCTCTCGTTTCACAACCCCAACTGCTTGTTTAGGATCTTCCATCTGCTCTGCGATAGCTACCTTATAGCCCTGCTCAATCAAGACATCTATATACTGCTGGGCAGAATGATAGGGGACACCCGCCATAGGAATCGGATTGTCGGCATTCTTGTTGCGACTCGTTAAGGAAATTTCCAGAATCTGCGCAGCATTGACCGCATCCTCATAAAATAATTCATAAAAATCACCCATCCGAAAGAGCAAAAACGCATCTGGATATTGCTTTTTAATATCCACATACTGTTGCATGCCGGGTGATAGCTTCTCTGTCGCCATTTTCCGTCTCTCCTTGTCAAAAATAAGTCTTGAGAGCGACTCTCAAGACCTTACTTATCTTTCATCAAATCTAGCAAACGATCTTCCATGAGTTTGGCAACGTGCTGGTCTCGACAAATAACCAATAAGGTATTGGCACCAGCAACTGTTCCTAAAATCCATTCATCCTTGTTTGCATCTACAATATTTGCCAAAACAGAGGCTTCTCCCAATTTGGTATGAAGTACCAAGGTAAACTCTGCTCTTGCAACACCTTCTAAATGATGAGACAAAAATTCAACCAAATCAATCTTTTCTGTCTCATTTGCTAGTACATAATACACCATATCATTTTTCTTGACCTTGGTCAAGCCGATTTCGCGCAAATCACGAGACAGGGTTGTCTGCGTCACAAAAACATTGTGCGCCTCCAACCGATCTTGAATTTCTTTTTGTGTACTTAATTTCTCCTCAGTAATCATTTTTTTTATTAACTGATGACGATCTCTTTTTCTCATAAAATCCTCTTATATGCATATTTATAACTAATTTTATAACTATATTATACCAAAAAAATAGGAGATTTCAAAAATTTTTTCTTCTTTCTTTAAAATTGTGATAAAATAGTAGAAAAGTCCAAAAAGGAGCTCTTAATGAATACAAAAGAATTGATTGCTAGCGAATTGGCTAGCGTCATTGATAGCCTGGACCAAGAGGCTATTTTCAATTTACTGGAAACCCCTAAAAACTCAGAAATGGGAGACATCGCTTTCCCTGCTTTTTCTCTTGCAAAAGTCGAACGTAAAGCACCTCAAATGATTGCTGCTGAACTGGCTGAAAAAATTAACAGCCAAACCTTTGAAAAGGTTGTCGCAACAGGACCTTACGTCAACTTTTTCCTTGATAAATCTGCCATTTCTGCTCAAGTATTGCAAGCTGTTATCACTGAAAAAGAACACTATGCTGACCAAACTATTGGCAAACAAGAAAATGTTGTTATCGACATGTCTAGTCCCAATATCGCTAAACCATTTTCTATTGGTCACCTACGCTCAACTGTTATCGGAGATAGCTTATCACATATTTTCCAAAAAATCGGTTATCAAACGGTCAAGGTCAACCATTTGGGAGACTGGGGTAAACAGTTTGGGATGTTGATTGTTGCCTACAAAAAATGGGGCGACGAAGAAGCTGTAAAAGCTCATCCAATCGATGAACTTCTTAAACTCTATGTCCGCATCAACGCTGAGGCTGAAAATGACCCTAGCTTGGATGAAGAAGCACGCGAATGGTTCCGTAAACTTGAAAATGGAGACGAGGAAGCTCTTGCACTTTGGCAATGGTTCCGTGATGAAAGTTTGGTGGAATTTAACCGCCTTTACAATGAATTGCAAGTCGAATTTGACAGCTACAACGGAGAAGCCTTCTACAACGATAAGATGGATGCAGTTGTAGATATTCTTTCTGAAAAAGGCCTTCTTGTTGAATCAGAAGGTGCCCAAGTTGTGAATCTTGAGAAATACGGAATTGAACATCCTGCACTCATCAAGAAATCTGATGGAGCAACTCTCTATATTACACGTGACTTGGCTGCAGCCCTTTACCGTAAAAACGAATACCAATTTGCTAAATCTATCTACGTTGTTGGTCAAGAACAATCTGCCCACTTTAAACAACTCAAAGCTGTCTTGAAAGAAATGGGCTACGGCTGGAGTGAAGACATTACTCATGTTCCTTTTGGTTTGGTTACAAAAGAAGGGAAAAAACTCTCTACTCGTAAAGGGAATGTCATCTTGCTAGAGCCTACTGTTGCAGAGGCTGTTAGCCGTGCCAAGGCCCAAATCGAGGCTAAAAATCCTGAACTAGAAAACAAAGACCAGGTAGCACATGCTGTTGGGGTTGGAGCCATTAAATTCTATGACCTCAAAACCGACCGTACAAATGGATACGACTTCGACTTAGAGGCTATGGTATCCTTTGAGGGGGAAACTGGTCCTTATGTACAATATGCCTATGCTCGTATCCAATCGATCTTACGTAAAGCAGACTTCAAACCAGAAACAGTGGCTAATTACAGCTTAAATGATGCTGAAAGCTGGGAAATCATTAAACTCATCCAAGACTTCCCACGTATTATCAACCGTGCGGCGGATAACTTTGAACCTTCTATCATTGCTAAATTTGCAATTAGCCTGGCTCAAGCCTTTAACAAATACTATGCACATACACGTATCTTGGATGATAGCCCAGAACGCGACAGCCGTCTAGCTCTCAGCTACGCAACCGCAGTCGTTCTCAAAGAAGCCCTTCGCTTGCTTGGAGTAGAAGCGCCAGAGAAGATGTAAATCACCAAAGTTACTTGATTGCAAAGCAATCTAAGTAACTAACGCCAAATCCTATCAGGAATTTGGCTAGGTGCTTCACTAGTAAAGAAACATAAATATTATCGATTTATGTTTCTTTACGTCGTAACCAGAGACACTTGCCTAAACGCTTCACTAATTCAATCTACTTACTACTACTTCTTTATCATACAAGGAGATATCCTATGAGCCAATATGCTTATGTCCTCGTTGTGATTAGCTTGGCGTTCCTTTTTCTGCTCAATAAGTACGAGAAGGAGAGACTGCAAAGGCTCTACCAAGAACAACTTTTGAAGGATGAAACATTTAGGACTGACATCAAAGAGAAAATTCACACGACTGAAAATATCAATGATGTCATTGCTTACATCAATAAAACTTATCATCTGGGAATGTTACTGTCAAAAGACATTACAGATCAATTGAAATAAACCTAGCTATTCTTTAAGAAATATCAAAACCGAGCCTGAGAGTTTATTACTTAGGCTCGGTTTTTGTATATTTTTCAAGCAACAAAGCCATCACTCCCCAGCAATGCAAGTGCAAAATCCCCTAGAATGTGATAAAATAAAAAGAGAACTCTATCAAGGAGGAAAACATGGAAAAACAAACCATCGCCGTCTTGGGGCCTGGTTCTTGGGGAACTGCCCTTTCACAAGTCTTAAATGACAATGGACACGAGGTACGTATTTGGGGAAATCTGCCCGAGCAAATCAATGAAATTAATACCTATCATACTAACAAGCACTACTTTAAAGATGTCGTTCTAGACGAAAATATCATTGCCTACACTGACTTAGCAGAGGCATTAAAAGATGTAGATGCGATTTTGTTTGTTGTCCCAACAAAAGTGACACGACTTGTTGCCCAACAAGTTGCAAAAACCTTGGACCATAAGGCTATCATCATGCACGCATCAAAGGGATTAGAGCCTGATAGCCATAAACGATTATCAACCATCCTTGAAGAAGAAATTCCTGAACATCTCCGCAGTGATATTGTCGTTGTTTCAGGACCTAGTCATGCGGAAGAAACCATTGTACGTGACCTGACTTTAATCACTGCTGCTTCTAAAGACTTACAAATAGCTCAATACGTTCAAGAACTCTTTAGTAATCACTACTTCCGACTTTATACCAATACGGATGTTATTGGAGTCGAAACTGCTGGTGCTCTTAAAAATATTATTGCTGTCGGTGCTGGAGCTTTACATGGTTTGGGATTTGGTGACAATGCTAAGGCAGCCATCATCGCTCGAGGCTTGGCAGAAATTACCCGCTTAGGGGTAGCACTCGGTGCCAGTCCATTGACCTATAGCGGCTTATCTGGTGTGGGAGATTTGATTGTAACGGGAACCTCCATCCACTCTCGTAACTGGAGAGCCGGAGATGCTCTTGGTCGTGGAGAATCTCTAGCTGATATCGAAGCCAATATGGGCATGGTAATCGAAGGAATCTCAACGACTCGAGCAGCCTATGAACTAGCGCAAGAACTTGGAGTCTATATGCCCATTACACAAGCCATTTACCAAGTTATTTACCACGGAACCAATATCAAAGATGCCATTTATGACATCATGAACAATGAATTTAAAGCAGAAAATGAGTGGTCTTAACCCTCTAGAGAAAGGATTCTTATGACATCAAAAGTTAGAAAGGCAGTCATCCCTGCTGCTGGACTCGGGACTCGATTTTTACCAGCAACCAAGGCACTTGCTAAAGAAATGTTGCCAATTGTAGATAAACCAACTATCCAGTTTATCGTGGAAGAGGCTCTCAAATCAGGTATTGAAGATATTCTGGTTGTCACTGGTAAATCAAAACGTTCTATTGAAGACCACTTTGACTCAAACTTTGAGCTTGAGTACAATCTCAAAGAAAAAGGCAAAACAGATCTATTGAAATTGGTAGATGAAGCAACTGGTATGCGCCTTCATTTCATCCGCCAAACTCACCCTCGTGGTCTTGGAGACGCTGTCTTACAAGCAAAAGCTTTTGTAGGGAATGAACCCTTCGTTGTTATGCTGGGTGATGATCTTATGGACATCACAAACACGGACGCCGTTCCTTTGACAAAACAACTGATGAATGATTACGAAAAGACACACGCATCAACCATTGCTGTCATGCCCGTACCACACGAAGACGTTTCATCATATGGAGTCATCGCTCCTCAAGGAGAAGGGATCAATGGACTCTATAGCGTTGAAACTTTCGTAGAAAAACCAGCTCCAGAAGATGCTCCAAGTGATTTAGCTATTATCGGTCGCTATCTTCTGACACCGGAAATTTTTGATATTCTCGAAAAGCAAGCTCCTGGTGCTGGAAATGAAATCCAGCTTACCGATGCGATCGATACGCTCAATAAAACACAGCGTGTTTTTGCCCGTGAATTTACAGGAGCTCGTTACGACGTTGGGGATAAGTTTGGCTTTATGAAAACGTCTATTGACTACGCCCTCAAGCACCCACAAGTCAAAGATGACTTGAAAGATTACATCATCCAACTGGGAAAAGAATTGGCTGAGGGAGAATAATCCATCTTGCATATGTAAAAAAGCATCTCTAAAATTTGTTCTCTAGAGATGCTTTTACTTTAAAATTGCATGCGATTTAAAATTGCTGAGGTATCTCTGTCAATCTCCCATCGCAATCTTGGTAATTTGTCACTGACTACAGAATTTCAAACACAAATCTGATTGACGTTTTGATGATCCGAGCCGTTTCTCTAGCATCTAACTGATCTGTAAACAGCAAGTGATTTTTTTTGATATTTTTAGCTAGGAACTCATTTCTTGACTGGATTGATAAATCGCCTGTTCTCTCAATTTCTTTCCTTAAGGAATCTCGTTTTTTCAAGGTTTCTTCTTCAGCCAGCAGGACACAGTATTTTAAACTGATTTGTTTTTCTTTTAAGAAGGTTGCAATTTTCTTTAGTTGCTCTTCAAAAATGACATATTCTATCACAACGGTAATGCCTCGGTCGATGAAATTATTGATCAGACTGATGATATTATCCCAAAATAAATCCATGTAATAACCATCATCTTCCCAAGGAGCCACGAGTCCTCCTTTAATCATTAAATAAATCATGTCGCCTTCAATTACTGCACTTTTCTTAAAAGAATAGGCCAACTCCTTACTGACTGTGCTTTTCCCAACACCAGGAGGGCCTGAAATGATGTAAACACAATTTTCCATTCGACTACCTCGCCCATTCTTTTATTATTGACTATTATAGCATTTTTTAGTCTATTAAAGATCAGACAAATTCATCAAATCATAAGATACAAGAAACTAGCTCCTTCCAATTTTGCAACAAAAAAGTCATCTTTGTAGATGACTTATTGGCAACTGAATCCATGCGCATTTAACTATTCATTCCCTACACATAGCTCATTCCCTTGTAGAGAAGCAAGACTGCGAGTCCTACGAACAAGACTACCGCTCCTAACCTCTGGCTGGTACTATACATCCGTCTTTCTCCTCGAACTGGAAAGATAATTGCTAGAAATGCTCCACCAACTGCTCCTCCGATATGGCCTGCTAGGCTGATTCCTGGAATCAGAACACTTCCAATAATGTTAACCACAAAAAGTGTCAGATAAGATTGCCCTAACTGTTGGATATAAGGATTACGCGTTGCATAGCGAAGAATGATAATCGCAGCAAATAGCCCATAAAGAGAGGTAGAGGCTCCTGCTGCTAAGGATTTGGGACTAAATACAAAAACAAAGAGATTGCCCATCATTCCTGATAAAAGATAGAGAAAGAAAAACTTCTTGGATCCGAAAATTTCCTCTACTTGCCTACCAAGATAATAGAGCGAAAGCATATTGACAATGAAATGTTCCCACCCAATATGAACAAAAATGGCAGAAAAGAGACGCCAAATCTGCTCAGGAAAGAGGCGAATAGCCGGCCCATACATGGCTCCAAATCGAAATAAGGTATCCGCCCTGTCAAAATTTCCACCTGTAGTCACCAACATTAGTAGAAATACCAAGGCCGTCACTAAGAGAAAGAAACTCGTCACAGGGTAACGTCTATCAAAGATTTCCTTCATCAATCAGTACCTCCTGAACAGGAATATCATGGTTTTCAGGGATAAAGTCCTGAATTTGACAAGGATAGATCGTACTCAAAGTATGACCAGAAAAATGTTCCAGATAGCGGTCATAATAGCCTCCACCGTATCCAATCCGATATCCTTTCGTCGTAAAAGCCAGACCAGGAACATGAATCAAATCAATCTGAGAGGCATCCACCACTTCCAAATTTCCCTGTGGCTCCAGTAATCCAAAAGAAGTTTTTACCAACTGTTGCGAATCATAGACCACAAAGTCCATGCCCCCCTTGGGATAAGTTTTGGGTATCAAAACCTTCTTGCCGTCCTTCAGCGCCTGCTCAATCAGTTTCTGTGTTTGAAATTCATGAGGAAAAGAGAGATAAGTTGCGATGGTCTTGGTTTCTTGGTAAAAAGGGTGTTGTAAGAAACGCTCAGTTAAATCTCGATCCATAGCCTGTTTTTGTTCCTGAGATAAAGTCTCCATTTCTTGCAAAATTTTCTTGCGTAGTTCTGCTTTCATAGCCAGCACCTCTACTCTGCTGCCTTCTTTTTCAGAAAACTAGATACTGCTTCCACCCCAACGGCTAAGGCTTCTTCCTTGGGACTCATCTGTGGGTGGTGAAGAGCGTAGGGACTATCAATACCTAGCCAGAACATAACACCATCTACCTTCGACAGGAGGTAACCAAAGTCCTCACCAGTCATAGCAGGTTCGATATCAATCAACTCGATTTCGTCTTTCTCTTCAAAAAAGTCCATCAGTTCACGCGCCAAGGCTGGATTGTTCTCAACAGGTAGGTAGCCTCCTTGCTTGAGTTCTACTTCGACTTCCATATCAAAGGCAGCTGCAACTCCTTCTGCAACTGTTTTGACCCGCCTTTGCACCAAGAGACTCATGTCCTGTGTCAATGCCCGAATAGTTCCATGTAAAAAAGCTGTGTCTGTGATGACATTGTTGGTTGTTCCGGCTTGGAAAAGACCAAAGGTCACCACTGCTCCCTCGATTGGGTTGACATTGCGGCTGACAACTGACTGCACCTGGGTCACAAAGTAACTAGCCGCTACCAAAGCGTCATTGGCTTCATGTGGAAAGGCTGCATGTCCTCCTTTTCCTTTGAAACGAATCTTCACCTCGCAGGTCCCTGCAAAGAGAGTATGGGTATTGGTCGCGATCTGGCCGACTTTCAAATCTGGCCGGACATGGAGACCATAAAATTGGTCTGGCAACCAGTCTCCAAAAGCGCCGTCCTCATACATGAGCATGCCACCAGCTTCATTTTCTTCAGCAGGCTGAAATAGAAAGAGCAGATTGTTCTTTGGTTGCTCCTCCAGTGCACGCTCAAGACAACCCAAGGCAATGGTCATATGAAAATCATGTCCACAAGCGTGCATACGATCTTGGTGCTGAGAGGCGAAAGGAAGGCCTGTTTGTTCAACGATAGGCAGACCGTCGATATCTGTTCTCCAACCAATGGTACGCTCTGGCTGACTTCCCTGCAAATAAACCAAAATCCCTGTCCGCCAAGTACGAACTTGAACAAAATCCTTGCCCGCAGTCAATTTCTCAATCATATCCAGCAAATAATCATGAGTCTTGAACTCCTCCAAGCCAATCTCTGGAATCTGGTGCAAATCTCGTCTTGTCTGAATCAAATCTAACATCTATCTATCCTCCGATATAGCAGAAAGAGGCTGGAAGAAGGGTTCCGCCTCTTTATTACTTTTACAATTATAAGGTACGAAGCGCATCCTCTAGCGCTGTTTTTTGTTGGGTTTGGGCATCAATCTCTTTGATGATACGAGCTGGAACACCTGCTACCACCACGTTTTCTGGGACATCCTGGGTAACAATAGCTCCTGCTGCGACAACTGAACCACTACCGATTTGGACCCCTTCGATAACCACTGCGTTGGCACCGATGAGAACATTGTCTCCAACACGGACTGGTTCTGCGCTAGCTGGCTCAATCACACCTGCAAGAACGGCACCTGCACCAACGTGACTGTTTTTCCCAACGATAGCACGGCCACCAAGGATAGCCCCCATGTCAATCATGGTTCCTGCACCGATTTCAGCACCGATATTGATAACAGCTCCCATCATGATAACAGCATTGTCACCAATTTCAACCTGATCACGGATAATAGCACCTGGCTCGATACGAGCATTGATAGCACGTTTGTCTAGCAAGGGAACTGCAGAATTACGAGCATCTTGCTCAACAACATAGTCTTGATTTTCTACCAAACCATCGAGAAGCGGAGCCACATCTTTCCAGTCTCCAAATAGTACATTCCCTAGTTTGACAACAGAGCTTGGTACAGCAGTTGCAAGTTGTCCTTCAAAGGTTACTTTAACACTGGTTCTCTTTTCGGCATTGGCGATAAATTGGATAATTTCTTGAGCGTTCATTTTTGTAGCAGTCATAAGCGCCTCCTAGTTCATTTTAATGATACCTATTCTACCAAAAAAGGCCTCAAATTTGAAGCCTTTTTGTTTGTTTTTAGGTATGATTTTTAGGGATGTGAGATAAAACGTGCTGTCGGTAAAAGCAAGCCCCTACCGATACAACCTAAAAACACTCTTCACAACTATCTCCCCGTGTTTTATTGACTATTCTAGTATAGCACACTTTTAGAATTAAGAAAAGACTTTTTATTTACTTTCTTTCGCTTCTTCTATCGATAGGAAAATCATGGGCAAAATAATCAAGGCCATAGCTAGAAGAAGGGACCAATCCACTACCAAGCCTAAAAATAAAACACTCAAAAGGGCAGAAGAGAGAGGTTCACTGGCACTGATAACAGAAACCACTAAAGGAGAAACCAAGGACACTGCCTTCATGGAAATGAAAAAGGCAAAAGCCGTCCCGAAAAAAGCGATAATGAGGCAAATCAAGATACTCCAAATATCCAGAGTAAAGGAAAGCTGGTAAACCGGCGAGAGGACATTGCTAAATAAACCTGCCAAAATCATCCCCCACCCAACCGTGGGTACAAAACCATAGCGCTTCGCAAAAGGTTGGGGTAAGATAACATTAAACATAACCCCCATGGCACTCAGCAAACCCGTCACAAGTGCTAGTGGTGTCATGGATAATTGAGAGAGATCCCCCTTTGTCGCCATCAGGCAAACACCCAACATGGCAACCCAAACATAAAAAATAGCGCTTTTTGACGCTCGTTTTTGATAAACCAAGCGATTGTAAAAGAGGATAAAGACAGGACTGATAAACTGTAAAATAGTTGCTGTCGCAGCATTTGAGTATTCTACACAGAGATAGAAAAAATACTGAACTGAAAAAATCCCCAAAATAGCATAGGCTAGAAAGGGCAGGTAATTTTTCTTGTCTCGCCAGATATCTAACACTTGCGATTTTAATTGCATTGCAGACCAAATGAGCACAAGACTCCCTGCCAATGTCAAACGCATAGAGGTAATCCAGCCAGAGGACACTTGATAATGAGTAAAGAAATATTCTCCTAAAATTCCACAGATTCCCCAGATTAAGCCGGATAGGAGCGAATAAATAGTTCCTTTAACAATCTTTTTCTGATACTGATTCATACCTTTATTGTAACACGAAAGGAAAAAAGAAAAAAGTGGCAATCCATTGATTAGCCACTTCATCTAGAAAAGTTTAAAGAACTTATCGTCTCGTCGTTGAAGAAGAAGGTCTAGTAGCGCTTGAATTGCTACTGTTGTTAGAACTACTACTTGAACTGTTATTCGAACTAGTACTTGAGCTAGAAGGAGTTGGTAATGTACTAACGATACTTGACCAAGCGTTTTGATAATCTGCTTCACTTCCTCCAATAGCAAAGTGATAGCTTGTTGTAGGAGCTCCCGCTTTATTAGCCCAATAGCTCGTTACAGTAGAACCTGAAAGATCAACTGTTTTTCCATTAACGGACACTTTGCCTGGCTTCTGTCCTGTAGATCTGAGAACTTGAGATTGGGTCACACTAGAATCAAGATTAAAGCGTTCATTGCCCCAAACACCAGGCTCGGCCTGTTGGATAGCATTGACCAAGTAAGCCATATATTTGGCATTTCGATAATGCCCAGCCCCCTTAGCCATTGGACGGTTGTCGTCATGACCTAGCCAACCACCTAGAGTCAATCTTGGTGTTGACAGCATGAGCCACATGTTTTCATCTTCATTGGTTGTACCAGTCTTACCAATCCAGTCTGCACGAGCTAAGCTTGAATTGATAGAAGCTAAATCCGTTTGGAAACTTGAAGTGATTCGAGAGGAAATCACCTCACGAAGCAAACTCTGCATAATTGTTGCCGTTGCCTTCGAGTACACTTGAACTGGTTTGTCTTGGAATTCATAGATTACTGTACCGTCAGGTGATTCAATCTTAGAAATCACATGTTTCTGATGGTAAACACCGTTATTAGCAATTGTTTGATAACCATTGGTATGCTGGGCAACTGTGACTTCAATACCACCGCCCATAGGCAGACTTTCGATACCGTACTCCGGAATCTCGTAACCCATTTTCTCCATGTAGCCCTTGACATCCACACCCTTCTCACGAAGCATACGATAGGTCCAATAGGCTGGGATATTCCATGAATAGTTCAAGGCTTCACCCAAAGTCATCATGCCTGTACCTGGACTATTTACATACATGATAGGATTGCCATTAGAGAATTTTGTCGGATAATTGGACAAGATACTAGCGCTACCCATCAAGCCTTGGTCAATGGCAATACCGTAGGCCAATAAAGGCTTGGTTGTAGAGGCTGGCGAGCGCTTAGTGTCAAAGGCGTGATTGTTTTGGTTTATTTGGTAATTACGACCACCAACAAAGCCTAGAACAGCCCCCGTTTTATTGTCCATCAAAACATTCCCTACTTCAGGCTGGCCAGTCGAATCATCTACCAAACGACCGTAGTTAGCAACTGCATTTTGCATGGCAGTATGGATTTTTTTATTGATTGTTGTCGTGATTTTATAGCCACCGTTACTTAGTTCCTGCTCAGCTCGCTCATGATAGGCCTTTTGAACTGCTTCCTTTTTCAACTCCTGACTAGAGACATTGTCCTGTTGAACTAAATAATCATACATACGGTCTGTCGCTTCAGCCATAGCCGTAAAGTAAAGGTAATCCCTCGAAACAGCATTGATAGTTCCTGATGGCAAGAAATCTTGTTTGAGATTATAATCCTTGTACTGGTCGTATTCTTCTTGAGTCAGAGCACCCGTACGGTACATGTTGTAGAGAACATCCTTGGCCCGTTTCAAACCAAGTTCTAAGTCTTCATCACTCTTTAACTCTCCAGTATTTTCATAAGGAGAATAAGTAATCGGACTCTGTGGCAAACCTGCTAGGAAAGCGGCTTGAGGAATACTCAACTTGTTGGCATCGATACCGAAAATCCCTTCAGCAGCTTGCTGGGCACCTGCAATATTCTGCCCTTTATGATTTCGACCAAAGGGAGCGACATTGAGATAAGTAGTCAAGATTTCATCCTTGCTCATGCTGCGTTCCAAGGCAAGGGCATCGACAATTTCTGTAGCCTTACGAGCCAAAGTCGGAGCATCTCCGACCACTTGTTGCTTGATTAACTGTTGGGTCAAGGTCGAGCCCCCGCTAGATGAACCCAAACCTGCAAAAGTTCCCAAAGTCGCCCGAATCACAGCTTTGGGCACAACCCCTTTATGTTCAAGAAAATGTTCGTCCTCAGTAGCAACGATAGCCTTTTTGAGATTGTCTGATATTTCCTCAGATGAAACAGAAGTTCGCAGTAGGTCACTCTCGATAGAAGCAATGACACTCCCATCTGCATAAACAATTTCTGAGATGGAAGAAATATTTTTAACCTGCTTGACCAAGTCCTCCGATTGGGGAACCTTAGCCTTGTCAAACAAAGCAACTCCATAACCAAGAGCTACACCAGCACCAAAAAGCCCACCGATAAAGCCTAGAATAAAGAGAGTATTCAAAATTCCCTTGATAGCAACTAAAATGCTACCTAGAATAGACAGAATTCTCCCACCTGTCCCATCCGACTGCTTCTCTTCTGAGACTTTCTCTGATTTTTTATGATTTATTTTTGATTTTAATCGCTGGAAAAATTCCAGCATTTTTCGTTTTAATTCATTTAATTGATTTTGCATGGATTTCCTCACTCTATCTATTATACCATAAAAGGTAAACTTTCAATAAAATAGCCACTTTCTTCCCTATTCTACTAGGCTATTGCCCAAGTTTGTGATACAATAGGTAGAAACAATATTTTATAAAGGAGAAAAGACACATGCACATTTTTGATGAGCTAAAAGAGCGTGGTTTGATTTTTCAAACGACTGATGAAGAAGCTTTGCGTAAAGCCCTAGAAGAAGGTCAAGTTTCTTATTATACTGGCTACGATCCAACTGCTGACAGCCTTCACCTAGGCCACCTTGTCGCAATCTTGACAAGTCGTCGCTTGCAACTAGCAGGTCACAAACCTTATGCGCTCGTTGGCGGTGCTACAGGTCTCATCGGAGATCCGTCCTTCAAAGATGCTGAACGTAGTCTCCAAACAAAAGACACAGTAGATGGCTGGGTCAAGTCTATCCAAGGACAACTTTCTCGTTTTCTTGACTTTGAAAATGGTGAAAACAAGGCTGTCATGGTCAACAACTACGACTGGTTTGGCAGCATCAGCTTCATTGACTTCCTCCGTGATATCGGAAAATACTTCACTGTCAACTACATGATGAGTAAAGAGTCTGTTAAAAAACGGATCGAAACAGGAATTTCTTACACTGAGTTTGCCTACCAAATCATGCAAGGTTACGACTTCTTCGTCCTTAACCAAGACCATAATGTGACGCTACAAATCGGTGGTTCTGACCAGTGGGGAAATATGACAGCTGGTACCGAATTACTTCGTCGTAAGGCTGACAAAACTGGACACGTTATCACAGTTCCGCTTATCACAGATGCAACTGGTAAGAAATTTGGTAAATCAGAAGGAAACGCCGTCTGGCTTAATCCTGAAAAGACTTCTCCATACGAAATGTACCAATTTTGGATGAACGTTATGGACGCAGACGCTGTTCGCTTCTTGAAGATCTTTACTTTCTTGTCACTTGATGAGATTGAAGACATCCGTAAACAATTTGAAGCAGCTCCACACGAACGCTTAGCTCAAAAAGTCTTGGCTCGTGAAGTCGTTACACTCGTTCACGGCGAAGAAGCTTACAAAGAAGCCCTCAACATCACTGAGCAACTCTTTGCAGGAAACATCAAGAATCTTTCTGTTAAAGAGCTCAAACAAGGACTTCGTGGTGTACCAAACTACCAAGTACAAGCAGATGAAAACCACAATATCGTGGAACTGCTCGTTTCATCTGGTGTGGTTAACTCAAAACGCCAAGCCCGTGAAGATGTCCAAAACGGAGCTATCTACGTAAACGGCGACCGTATCCAAGACCTTGACTATATCTTGAGTGATGCAGATAAGTTAGAAAACGAACTGACTGTTATCCGTCGCGGTAAGAAAAAATACTTTGTATTGACTTACTAAACTGTTCAACATTTACCTATAAAAAAGGAGTTAACCTCGAGAAAGGTAACTCCTTTTTGGTGTTGATAACCACATCTATCTAGCCTTAATAGACAGGCTACGCAGGACTATGCGCAAGGTTGTTAGATTATGTAAGATAGAGAGATTTGAAGGACTGAGCCAATTAAACAAGCCAAAGCCAATCAAACTACTATTTACGACAACGGTATCTTGAATATTCTTCTTGATGAGTGTTTGCAAAGATGATGATAGCCAATCCAACTCTTGGAAGAAATCCAAGCGATTATCTAACAATAAGATATCGCTCATCTGCTTAGAAATGTCTGCACTCTCATTCATCACCACACCGATATCTGATAGGGTTAGAGCCGCTGAGTCATTCAACCCATCCCCAACCATCAAAATAGTGTGACCTGCTTTCTGCAGTTCCTCTACTAACTCAAATTTTCCATCAGGTTTCAAGTCTGTATAGACCTGATCAAAGGGCAAATCTTTGACTAATTCCTCTGTTCTAACCAAGGTGTCCCCTGTTGCCAGAATCAATTTTTTCCCTTGTGCCTTAAGTTTCTCCAAGGCTGCTTTTGCTTCTTTTCTCAAAGGAGTATGAATACAGAACATTCCAATCAATTCATTCTGATAAGCCAAGAATAAGAGATTATAGTGACTCTTGTACTCTTCAATTAAAGCATTTTGTTCTGAACTGATATGAATTTGCTCATCCTGCATCAAGACATAATTTCCAATAAGAACTGGTTGCCCATCTATATGAGATTTAATCCCCTTACTTGCGATATATTGGAGTTTCCCATGCATTTCCTCATGTTCAATTCCCTCTATCTCAGCTTGCTTGACGATGGCATTAGCAATAGGATGATAAATGTGTTCCTCAAGACAGGCACTGATTCTGATAATATCTTCCTCACTATAGTCCCCAAAAGGTAACACCTTTTCAACTATCGGATAGCTAGTTGTGATTGTTCCCGTCTTATCAAACAAGAAAGTATCAACTTCCAGGTATTTCTCCAGAACATCTCCATCCTTAATCACCATTTCACGATTCAACCCCTCCTTGATAGCTGTCAAATAAGCTACAGGAGTAGAGATTTTCAAAGCGCAGGAGAAATCGACCAATAGGAAAGAAATAGCCTTAGAAAAAGAACCTGTCAATAGGTAAGTCAGACCAGCCCCCAAGAAATTATATTTGACGACCTTATCCGCCATCTTGATGAAATAGCGTTGTTTCGTTTTCTTGTTTTCTTCAGATTTCTTCATCAACTCAATCAGTTGTAAAATCCGGCTGTTCATCTGATTATCGGTTACACGAATGCGTAACTCTCCAGTTTCTAATACTGTATTTGCACAAACCAAATCAGACTCTCTTTTTTCAACTGGAAAACTCTCTCCCGTCAAGGAACTTTCGTTGACCATACCTAAACCTGAAACTACTTGTCCATCAAACAGAATTTCATTTCCTTGAGATAGGACCAAAACATCTCCTATTTGAACATCGGAACTCTTGATACTAACAACCGTATCGCCCTGTACTAGGAATACATCGCTCTCTTTTGCAAGAAGGCTTTGTTCTAAATCTGTTGCAGTTTTTTTCAAGGACCACTGATCTAAATGATTCCCCAATTCAAGCATAAACATGATATTGCTAGCCGTCTTGGATTGGTTCATAAACAAGGACAATAAAATCGCCGAACAGTCCAAGACCTCCATCGTTAGTTCCTTACGCGCTAGTGTTTGATAGGCTTCTCTAATATAACCCAAAGCCTGATAACAAGTCCATATATAGCGAATAGGATACGGCACAAAACTACGAAAAAGCACACGCTTAATCGCTGCACCTGAAACAATAGAATAAGCACTCTCTTCTCTACGAATGGGAAGAGTCATCAACTCAGAAACTTTCCCTTTATTAATTCTTTTTAAAAAGGCTTCTGCATTACCTAATACAGAGAAGCCTTCTTTTATACGTAGAGTAAAGTGCTGTTGATCCATGTAGAACTGGATAGACTCGATCCCCTTTTCATCTCTCGCCAAGGAACGAAGATAGTCTTGAATATCCAAGGTGAGCGAGAAAGGTGATGATAGTCGGATATGTTGATATCCTCTATGTAGCACTTTAAAAGACATGTTATTCCCCTATAAGGCTATCTAATTGCTCTGCTTTTTTCTCTTGCTCATACAAATATTTGGCATCTTGCAAGACATCATCTCCATGTTGCTTCACAACAGAAACAGATGCATCTAGCCCGTCTTTCAACTTGTAAGCCTTAGCCAAAGCTTTAGAATAACCTTTTTTAGCTTCCTTACTTGCTAAGATTTTCAAACCAAGGGTACCAAATGCGACACCACCCAAAAAGAGTGATGATTTTTTCGCAACTTTTGCGACGGTTAGTACTTCTTTTAACATACTTATTTCCTCCTTATCATTATTATATAGCAATTTAGATATAAAAGCAATGTCATTTCATAAATTGGAGAATTAGTTTTATTTCTACTGAATCTCCCATCTACTTATTCCTAAAGTTGCTTTCATTTGCCTCTTTTGATACACTTAAACTATGAATACAAATCTCAAACCCAAACTTCAACGTTTTGCTTCTGCTACTGCCTTTGCCTGTCCTATCTGTCAAGACAATCTGACTCTGGTAGAGAACAGTCTCAAATGTAGCAATCGCCATTCTTTTGACTTGGCGAAATTCGGCTATGTCAATCTAGCCCCTCAAATCAAGCAATCTGCTAACTACGACAAGGAAAATTTTCAAAATCGTCAACAAATCCTAGAAGCCGGCTTTTATCAGGCTATTTTAGAGGCTGTATCTGACTTGCTAGCCAGTTCAGAAACTAGCACCACAGTCTTAGATATCGGTTGTGGCGAAGGATTCTATTCTCGCAAACTCCAAGAAAGTCATCCTGACAAAACCTTCTATGCCTTTGACATCTCCAAAGATTCCGTCCAAATCGCTGCTAAGAGCGAACCCGATTGGGCAGTCAATTGGTTTGTTGGCGACCTGGCTCGCCTCCCTATAAAAGACGCTAGCATGGATATCCTGCTTGATATCTTTTCCCCTGCCAACTATGGAGAATTTCGTCGCGTTTTATCCAAAGACGGTATCTTGATAAAGGTTATTCCAACTAAAAATCACCTCAAGGAAATCCGTCAGAAGGTACAAGACCAGCTGACAAACAAGGACTATTCCAACCAAGATATCAAAAATCATTTCCAAGAACACTTTACCATCCTATCAAGTAAAACTGCCTCTCTGACTAAGACTATCACAGCAGATCAGCTCCAAGCCCTACTCAGTATGACTCCTCTCCTCTTTCACGTTGACCAGACTAAGATTGACTGGAGCCAACTGAAAGAGATTACTATTGAGGCTGAGATTCTTGTTGGGAAAGTACTATAATTGACACAAAAAACCGCATTTCAAGAAGATCTGCGGTTTTAAATTTCAATTTTTAAACTATCGATCCCAAAAGTCTAAAACATTTAAAGCTTTTAGCTTCTCCATTTATTTTCGATTCGAAATAAAAAACTTATCAATAAATAGCAAGTGAAATAAGGCAAGTGTAATTCCCGATAAGCACCCATGATAAGAGATTTCTTGATGGGTAAGGGGGTAAAGATTACTATTACCCGCCAATAGGCATGTTAAAATAACAAATAGAATCCAAAATAAATCAGTCCATTTATATTTTGAAAAATATTTTTTCCACATAAAAACACCTTCTTTCCTACAATTATATTATAATACTTTGTGTAAGCGAATACAAGAAATATGAGGTAATTTTTAAGTAGATTTCGAAGCTGAAAGACAGTAAAACCAGCATTTCTAAACCTTCACTGTATCTAGGATTTGTCTGTTTTTAGACAAGATTGACCCAAATCCACAGCATTCAAAAAAAGCGAATTTCAATCGAAATTCGCTTTATAGGAAAGTGTATTAGTATAAATCTTGTATCTTAGTTCAAGTGCCAGATATCTTCGTTATACTGAGCGATTGTACGGTCAGATGAGAAGAATCCTGCTTTAGAAATGTTAACGATAACTTTATCCAACCATGCGTCACGGTCTTCGTAGTCAGCCAACATTTGTTCTTTAACCTTGATGTAGTCTTCCAAGTCAAGAAGAGTCATGAACCAGTCTTTGTTGATCAATTCATTGTAAAGACGTTCCAAGCGCTCTTTGTTTCCAGCTGCAAGAACCGCATCGCTAACGATGAAGTCAACCAATGGTTTGATAGCTTTACGAGCGTAGAATTCGCTTGATTTGTAAGCTGCTTTTGCGTAAAGGTCGATAACAGTTTCTGAATCTTCACCAAAGATGTAGATGTTTTCGTCGCCAACCAACTCAGCGATTTCCACGTTAGCTCCGTCCATAGTACCAAGAGTCAAAGCTCCGTTCAACATGAATTTCATGTTACCAGTACCTGAAGCTTCTTTAGAAGCAAGTGAGATTTGTTCTGAGATATCACATGCTGGGATAAGGAAGCTTGCTGCAGTAACGTTGTAGTTTTCAACCATAACTACTTGCAAGTGTGGAGCTACTGCTGGATCGTTAGCAATAACTTCTGACATGCAAAGAATCAAGTGGATGATATCTTGAGCGATTGTGTAGGCTGGAGCTGCTTTACCACCAAATAAGATTGTGATTGGACGAGCAGGGATGTTACCAGCTTTGATGTCAAGGTATTTGTGGATCACGTACAAAGCGTTCATTTGTTGGCGTTTGTACTCGTGAAGACGTTTGATTTGGATATCAAAGATAGAGTTTGGATTGATTTCTACACCTTGGTGTTCTTTCAAGTGACGAGCCAATTTACGTTTGTTGTGAGCCTTGATGCTTTCCAATTTTTCTTTGACAGCTGCTTTGTCTTCATAAGACAAAAGTTTTTCAAGCTCATCTGCTTCATGGTGCCAACCGTCTCCAAGAATCTCATCCAAGTAGTGAGACAAGCTTGGGTTAGCATGCATGAGCCAACGACGGAAAGTGATACCGTTTGTTTTGTTGTTGAATTTTTCTGGGTAAAGGTCGTAGAAAGCTTTCAACTCAGAATTTTTCAAGATTTCAGTGTGAAGTGCCGCTACTCCGTTAACGCTGTATCCGTAGTGGATATCCATGTGAGCCATGTGAACACGTCCGCTCTCATCGATAATTTGAACAGCTGGATCTTTGTATTCTGCTTTCACGCGACGGTCCAATTCTTTAATGATTGGTACCAAGTGAGGAACCACTTCTTGCAAGAATTCAAGAGGCCATTTTTCAAGGGCTTCAGCAAGGATTGTGTGGTTAGTGTAGGCAGTCATGCTACGAACGATTGAGATTGCTTCGTCAAGCTCGATACCACGTGCAGTCAAAAGACGGATCAATTCAGGGATAACCATTGATGGGTGAGTATCGTTGATTTGTACAACAGCGTAGTCAGCAAGGTCATGCAAGTTGCTTCCTTTTTCGATTGCTTCATCGATGATCAATTGAGCACCGTTTGAAACCATGAAGTATTGTTGGAAGATACGGAGCAATTCACCTTGTTTATCGCTATCGTCTGGGTAAAGGAAAAGAGTCAAGTTGCGAGCGATATCTGTCTTGTCAAAGTTGATACCATCTTTAATAATAGAAGAATCAACTGAATCCAAGTCAAACAAACGCAAGCGGTTTTTAGTTGCTGTTTCATAACCAGTAACATCAATATCGTAAAGAGTTGATGTCAAAGTAAAATCTGCAAATGGTACTTGGTAGCTACGGCTTGAGCGAACCAACCAGTTTTGCTCTGTCAACCATGCATTTGGAATTGTTTCTTGTTGGTTGTTTTTAAGAACTTGTTGGAAAAGACCAAAGTGGTAGTTAAGACCAACACCGTCACCATTCAAACCAAGAGTCGCAATTGAGTCGATAAAGCAGGCAGCCAAACGTCCCAAACCACCATTACCAAGAGATGGTTCCAATTCAACTTCTTCAACTTCGATCAAGTCTTTACCTGCAGCAGCAAGTTCTTTTTTGACATCGTCGTAAAGACCAAGGTTGATCAAGTTGTTTGACAAGAGTTTACCAATCAAGAACTCAGCTGAGATATAGTAAACTTTCTTTTTACCAGTGTTAACTGGTTTTTGGCTGCTTGCAAGCTTGCTGTAGTTAAGAAGAGCAAGGTAAAGCTCTTCATTGCTACATTCTGCAATGGTTTTATTGTAACGATTTTGTACAAATTCTTGTAGTGATAACATGTTTAAGGTGTCTCCTGATATTGTATTATTTCTTTAATTCTACCAAATTTTCATTGATTCGGCGATAGATTGTTGTCAAGTCAAGCAAACCTTCCTCGACAGCTGGTGTCAATTGATCTTCAGTCATACGCCAAGACCAGTTTCCACCAAGGGTAGATGGGAAGTTCATACGAGCTGTCTCATCCAATTCTAGCAAATCTTGCATAGTTGCAATTGCCATGAAGCTAACTGATGAAAAGACTGTACGAAGCATAGCGTGTGGCACTGTTTCGTATTCTTTACGGTTAGTATAGCGAGCCATGTACTCACGAGTCGCATCATCGATCTCGTTACGGTACCAACCAAGGACCGTGTTGTTATCGTGTGTTCCTGTATACATAACTGAGTTAGCAGGCGCCAAGTGTGGGCTATCGATACTTTCGTCTTCTGGGTTGAAGGCAAATTGAAGAATCTTCATTCCTGGGAATCCAGTACGTTCACGCAACTCAATAACTTCATCTGTCATGAAGCCAAGGTCTTCAGCGATGATGTTTAACTCACCAAGTTCTTCCTTAACAGCTGCAAAAAGCTTGTAGCCAGGACCTTTGACCCACTCACCAGGTGCTGCTGTATCGGAACCAGCAGGGATTTCCCAGTAAGATTCGAAGCCACGGAAGTGGTCGATACGAACGATATCGTAGATTTTGAAGCTTTCACGCAAGCGTTCAATCCACCATTTGTAGCCGTCTTTGTCCATTGCTTCCCAGTCATAGATTGGGTTACCCCAAAGCTGACCAGTTGCAGAAAACTCATCTGGTGGGCATCCTGCGATGCAAGTCGCCTTACCGTTGACATCTGTCTTGAAGAGATGTGGATTTGCCCACATATCGCTTGAATCTTCCGCTACGTAGATTGGCATGTCCCCAACGATTTCAATATGGTTATCGTTAGCGTAGGCTTTCAATTTCAACCATTGTTGGAAGAAGAAGTATTGAGTCACACGGTGGTAAAGCAACTTGTCTGCCAATTGCTCACGGTAGCTTTCAAGTGCTGAAGCTTTACGAGCACGAGCATCTGCATCTGGCCATTCTGTCCAAGCAAGATTGTCAAAATGCTCTTTAATAGCCATATACTCAGCAAAGAGCTCAAGCCATGATTGGTTGTCTTGAGCAAATTTCTCAAAATCTTTAACATCTCCGACCTCAAAGAAACGTTTCACCGCTTTTTCTAAAAGAGGACGACGTGCATAGTAGATTTTAGCATAGTCAACTTCAGACGCATCGCTACCAAAGTCAACTCCTTCAAGGTCACTTGCTTCCAACAAACCTTGCTCCACCAAGATATCCAAATCGATAAAATGAGTGTTCCCTGCGAAGGCTGAGAAAGATTGGTAAGGAGAATCTCCGTAACTAGTTGTTCCTAATGGAAGGATTTGCCAGTAACGTTGTTTGGTACGAACCAAGAAATCAACGAAGTCGTAAGCACTTTTACCAAATGATCCGATTCCGTAAGCTCCTGGAAGAGAAGAGATGTGCATCAACACACCACTTTGACGTTTTTTCATAAACAACACCTCGTGTATTTGTAGTTTAAATTTTCATTTTTGGGCGCAAACGTTTGCGTTAAGATAATTATAGCGTATTTCCCCGACAAATGCAAGCGTTTTTAAGAAACTTTTTGATTATTTTTTTAAAAAAACTTGTCCTTCTTTATGTATACATATACATTTTCCTTTTCTATTTACAAAATCTTCTTCAACTACAAATAGAAGGCTCAACTTAGCCTATCTTTGGTCTAGATCAATTTATTTTTTGTTCAAAATCTAGGCAATCGTTTCCCTAAATAATTTCAGTAAAATCATGAAAATATATTTTCTAACTTTTCTTCTATTATAAGCAAATAAAACGCTTACCCTTTCCGTGAAATTTTTTTAAAATTTTTACAAAAAACACTTGCAACCGTTTTCTATTTGTGCTATACTAGTCCCATAAAGGAAAACGTTTGCGTTTCCTCATTATAAAATTTGTTATTCTTTAGGAGGAATACACTATGTCATCTAAATTCATGAAGAGCGCTGCTGTGCTTGGAACTGCTACACTCGCTAGCTTGCTTTTGGTAGCTTGCGGAAGCAAAACTGCTGATAAACCTGCTGCTTCTGGTTCATCTGAAGCGAAAGAACTCACTGTATATGTAGACGAGGGATATAAGAGCTATATTGAAGAAGTTGCTAAAGCTTATGAAAAAGAAACTGGAGTAAAAGTCACTCTTAAAACTGGTGATGCTCTAGGAGGTCTTGATAAACTTTCTCTTGACAACCAATCTGGTAATGTCCCTGACATTATGATGGCTCCATACGACCGTGTAGGTAGCCTCGGTACTGACGGACAACTTTCAGAAGTGAAATTGAGCGACAGCGCTAAAACAGATGATAAAACTAAATCTCTTGTAACAGCTGCTGACGGTAAAGTTTACGGTGCTCCAGCCGTTATCGAGTCACTAGTTATGTACTACAACAAAGACTTGATAAAAGAAGCTCCAAAAACTTTTGCTGACTTAGAAAACCTTGCTAAAGATAGCAAATATGCCTTCGCTGGTGAAGACGGCAAAACTACTGCCTTCCTAGCTGACTGGACAAACTTCTACTATGCATACGGACTTCTTGCTGGTAACGGAGCTTATGTATTTGGCGATAACGGTAAAAATCCTAAAGATATCGGTCTTGCAAACGAAGGTTCAATTACAGGTATCAACTACGCTAAATCTTGGTATGAAAAATGGCCTAAAGGTATGCAAGATACAGAAGGTTCTGGAAACTTAATTCAAACTCATTTCCAAGAAGGTAAAACAGCTGCTATCATCGACGGACCTTGGAAAGCTCAAGCCTTTAAAGATGCTAAAGTAAACTACGGTGTTGCGACTATCCCTACTCTTCCAAATGGAAAAGAATATGCTGCCTTCGGTGGTGGTAAAGCTTGGGTCATCCCTCAAGCCACTAAGAACCTTGAAGCTTCTCAAAAATTTGTAGACTTCCTTGTTTCAACTGAACAACAAAAAGTATTATACGATAAAACTAACGAAATCCCAGCTAACACTGAGGCTCGTTCATACGCTGAAGGTAAAAACGATGAGTTGACAACAGCTGTTATCAAACAGTTCAAGAACGCTCAACCAATGCCAAACATCTCTCAAATGTCTGCAGTTTGGGATCCAGCGAAAAATATGCTCTTCGATGCTGTAAGTGGTAAGAAAGATGCGAAAACAGCTGCTAACGATGCTGTAACATTGATCAAAGAAACAATCAAACAAAAATTTGGTGAATAAAAAAATTTGTTCAAGGGGGGTGGAATTCAAATCCCCCTTTGAATTTATCAATAGAAAACATATATAGTTTGGGTTTTAACTAGAAACCAGTATCCTATGAAAGGAGTTATTATGGAAAAGCAACAACCTAGTAAAGCAGCCCTGCTGTCTATCATTCCTGGGTTAGGACAGATTTACAATAAACAAAAAGCCAAAGGTTTTATCTTCCTTGGTGTAACCCTTGTATTTGTCCTCTACTTCCTAGCACTTGCAGCCCCTGAATTGAGCAATCTTATCACTCTTGGTGACAAACCAGGTCGTGATAATTCCCTCTTTATGCTGATTCGTGGTGCCTTCCATTTAATCTTTGTAGTCGTTTATGTACTCTTTTATTTCGCAAATATCAAGGATGCACATACAACTGCTAAACACATTAACAATGGCATACCAGTAGCTCTTACTTTTAAAGAAATGGTCAAAGGAATCTATGAAAATGGCTTCCCTTACCTCTTGATCATTCCATCTTATGTTGCCATGACTTTTGCGATTATCTTCCCAGTTATCGTAACCTTGATGATTGCCTTTACCAACTATGACTTCCAACACTTGCCACCAAACAAATTGTTGGACTGGGTTGGTTTAACTAACTTCACAAACATCTGGAGCTTGAGTACCTTCCGTTCAGCCTTTGGTGCCGTTCTTTCTTGGACTATCATTTGGGCTTTATCTGCCTCAACTTTACAGATCGTGATTGGTATCTTCACAGCTATCATTGCTAACCAACCATTTATCAAAGGAAAACGTATCTTTGGTGTTATTTTCCTTCTTCCTTGGGCTGTTCCAGCCTTCATCACTATCTTGACATTCTCAAACATGTTTAACGATAGTGTTGGTGCTATCAACACTCAAGTATTGCCAATCTTGGCTAAATTCCTTCCTTTCCTTGATGGTGCTCTTATTCCTTGGAAAACAGACCCAACTTGGACTAAGATTGCCTTGATTATGATGCAAGGTTGGCTTGGATTCCCATACATCTACGTTTTGACTTTGGGTATCTTGCAATCTATTCCTAACGACCTTTACGAAGCAGCTTATATTGATGGTGCCAATGCTTGGCAAAAATTCCGCAACATCACTTTCCCAATGATCTTAGCTGTTGCGGCACCTACTTTGATCAGTCAATACACCTTCAACTTTAACAACTTCTCTATCATGTACCTCTTCAATGGTGGAGGACCTGGTAGTGTCGGTGGTGGAGCTGGTTCAACTGATATCTTGATCTCATGGATCTACCGTTTGACAACAGGTACATCTCCTCAATACTCAATGGCGGCAGCTGTTACCTTGATTATCTCTATCATTGTCATCTCAATCTCTATGATCGCATTCAAGAAACTACACGCATTTGATATGGAGGACGTCTAAGATGAATAACTCAATTAAACTCAAACGTAGACTGACTCAAACCCTTACTTATCTCTACTTGATCGGCCTATCAATTATCATCATCTATCCACTATTGATTACCATCATGTCAGCCTTTAAAGCAGGTAACGTCGCAGCCTTTAAACTCGATACGAACATCAACTTCAATTTTGATAACTTTAAAGGACTCTTTACTGAAACCCTATACGGTACATGGTATCTCAATACCTTGATCATCGCCTTGGTTACCATGGCAGTTCAAACAAGTATTATCGTACTTGCTGGTTATGCCTACAGCCGTTACAACTTCTTGGCTCGTAAACAAAGTTTGGTCTTCTTCTTGATTATCCAAATGGTGCCAACCATGGCCGCTTTGACAGCCTTCTTCGTTATGGCGCTTATGTTGAACGCCCTTAACCACAGCTGGTTCCTCATCTTCCTATACGTTGGTGGTGGTATCCCGATGAATGCTTGGCTCATGAAAGGCTACTTCGATACAGTGCCAATGTCTCTAGACGAATCTGCAAAACTAGACGGTGCAGGACACTTCCGTCGCTTCTGGCAAATTGTTCTTCCACTTGTTCGCCCAATGGTTGCCGTACAAGCTCTCTGGGCCTTCATGGGACCTTTCGGGGACTACATCCTCTCTAGTTTCTTGCTTCGTGAGAAAGAATACTTTACTGTTGCCGTTGGTCTCCAAACCTTCGTCAACAATGCGAAGAACTTGAAGATTGCCTACTTCTCAGCAGGTGCTATCCTCATCGCCCTTCCAATCTGTATTCTCTTCTTCTTCCTACAAAAGAACTTTGTTTCAGGACTTACAAGTGGTGGCGACAAGGGATAATATATCCCCGCCACCCTTTTTCATTTTAAAACTTGTTACTGTAAAAATATCCTTGTAGCAAGCAATTTGTCTCCTAGACTTGAAATAAAGTACATTTCTCTATATAATAATACTCATATAGAAAACACCTTTTAGAAAGATACAAATGCTTCCATATCCATTTTCATATTTTTCAAGTATTTGGGGATTTCGTAAGCCCCTGTCCAAACGTTTCGGACTCAACTGGTTTCAGCTTCTCTTTACCAGTATCTTCCTTATCAGCTTATCTATGGTACCTATTGCCATCCAAAACAGCTCACAGGAGACTTATCCGCTAGAAACCTTTATCGATAATGTCTATGAACCATTGACAGATAAGGTTGTACAGGATCTCTCTGAACACGCTACAATTGTTGATGGCAAATTAACTTATACAGGAACAGCTAGTCAAGCCCCTTCTATTGTGATCGGTCCAAGTCAAAGCAAGGAATTACCTAAGAACTTGCAACTGCATTTCGATACGAATGAGCTAGTCATCAGCAAGGAAAGTAAAGAGCTGACCCGTATCTCTTACCGAGCGATTCAGACTGAGAGTTTCAAAAGTAAAGACAGCTTGACCCAAGCCATTTCTAAAGACTGGTACCAGCAGAATCGTGTCTATATCAGTCTCTTTCTAGTTCTCGGTGCGAGCTTCCTCTTTGGTTTGAATTTCTTTATCGTCTCTCTAGGAGCGAGTCTTCTCCTCTATATCACTAAGAAATCACGCCTCTTTTCATTTAGGACCTTTAAAGAGTGCTACCATTTTATCTTGAACTGTTTAGGATTACCAACTCTGATTACACTTATTTTGGGATTATTTGGCCAAAATATGACAACCCTCATCACTATACAAAACATTCTTTTTGTTCTATATCTGGTCACTATTTTTTATAAAACGCATTTCCGTGATCCAGATTATCATAAATAGGAGATTTTTATGCCCGTTACGATTAAAGATGTGGCCAAGGCTGCTGGTGTTTCACCTTCAACCGTAACCCGTGTTATTCAAAATAAATCAACCATTAGCGACGAAACTAAAAAACGCGTTCGCAAGGCTATGAAGGAGCTCAATTACCACCCCAACCTCAACGCTCGTAGCTTGGTAAGTAGTTATACCCAAGTTATCGGCTTGGTCCTTCCTGACGACTCAGACGCCTTCTATCAAAATCCCTTCTTCCCATCTGTCCTCCGTGGTATCGCTCAAGTCGCTTCTGAAAACCACTATGCTATTCAGATTGCAACAGGTAAAGATGAAAAAGAGCGACTTAAAGCGATTTCACAGATGGTTTACGGTAAACGTGTGGATGGTTTGATTTTCCTTTATGCCGAAGAGGAAGATCCCTTGGTCAAACTAGTTGCTGATGAGCAGTTCCCCTTCCTCATCCTAGGAAAATCCATTTCACCCTTTATCCCTCTTGTTGACAATGACAATGTCCAAGCTGGTTTTGATGCAACCGAATATTTTATCAAAAAAGGCTGCAAACGCATTGCCTTTATCGGAGGAAGTAAAAAGCTCTTCGTGACCAAAGACCGTTTAACAGGCTATGAACAGGCGCTTAAACATTACCAACTGCCTATGGACGGAAATCTGACCTACTTTGCAAATGAATTCCTAGAGGAAAAAGGATATCAGTTTAGCCAACTCCTCTTTCAGCATGACCCACAGATTGATGCTATCATTACAACTGATAGTCTCCTTGCTGCAGGGATCTGTGATTACATCGCAAAACACCAACTGGATGTCCCTGTCCTCAGCTTCGACTCAGTCAATCCCAAGCTAAACTTGGCAGCCTATGTCGATATCAATAGTTTGGAGCTTGGTCGTGTTTCCTTTGAAACTATCCTCCAGATTATCAGCGATGCTAAAAGCAATAAACAAATTTGTTACCGTCAGTTGATTGCCCACAAAATTATCGAAAAATAAAAACCAGCTCGAGCTGGTTTTTTGGTTACTAATTTTCTGTTTCAACGAATCGTCCCAGAATATGAACATTCTCAGATACAGAGACAAAGGCGCCTGGATCCACCTGTTTCATAATCTGTTTAAATTCATTAAACTCTGCACGTGTAATGACAGTGATTAAAACTGCCTTTCTTTCGTGATTATAGGTTCCTTCTGCATCGTGGATCATGGTTGCTCCGCGGTGCAATTTTTTATGTATTTTTTCAATAACCTTGTCTGGATGATTGGTCACAATCATGGCCTGCATGCGTTTTTGCTTGGTAAAGACTACATCTGTTACACGGCTAGAGACAAAGATGGTAATCATAGAGTAGAGAGCGTATTTCCAACCAAAGGTCAAACCAGCTATCAGCATGATGGTCCCATTTACCAAGAAAGAAATACTACCAACATTCTTACCCGTCTTCTTGCGAATGGTCAGACTGACGATATCGGTCCCACCACTGGAGATATTGTTGCGAAGAGCAAAACCAATCCCCAAACCCATGACAACACCCCCAAAAAGGGCATTGATAATGGGATCCTCCGTCAAGGTTGCTACAGGGACAAACTGGATAAAGAAGGAACTCATGGATACCGTGATAAAGGTAAAGACGGTGAACTTATGGCCAATCTGATACCAAGCCAAGACCATCAAAGGAAAATTAATGGCGTAGAAGGTCAGCGAAATCGGAATATGAAAACCAAACCAGTGATTACTCAAGGCAGAGATAATCTGTGCCAGACCTGTCGCACCACTCGAATACACATGCCCTGGTTGGAAAAAGAAATTGACCGCTACTGCTGATAAAAAACCATAGACCAGAGAGGCCGAAATCTTCTCATCATATTTTTCGCGAGAGATGCTTTGTAAGACACGTAAAATTTTTATCTGATGAGCAAAGCGGCGCAGATAATAGCGCCACCGCTTAATTCGTTTTGCTTGTTTCATCTTCTTCTACTTGTAAGCTGAGTTCCTCTAGTTGTTTGAGAGCTACTGTTGAAGGAGCTTGTGTCATTGGATCACTTGCCTTGTTGTTCTTAGGAAAGGCAATAACTTCACGGATATTTTCTTCTCCTGCTAAGAGCATGACAAAACGGTCAAGCCCAATAGCCAAACCACCGTGTGGTGGGAAACCATAGTCCATGGCTTCAAGAAGGAAACCAAACTGGTCATTTGCTTCTTCAGCTGAGAAACCAAGAGCCTTGAACATGCGTTCTTGAAGGTCTTTTTGGTTGATACGAAGGCTACCACCACCAAGCTCATAACCGTTCAAGACGATATCGTAAGCAATGGCACGAACCTTAGCCAAATCACCTTCTAATTCGTGAGCAGTCTCTTCCTGTGGAAGGGTGAACGGATGGTGGGCACTCATGTAACGGTCTTCTTCTTCAGACCATTCAAACATTGGCCAATCAACCACCCAAAGGAAGTTGAATTTATCGCTATCAATCAAATCAAGCTCTTTGGCAATACGTCCACGAAGGGCACCGAGTGTTGCATTGGCCACTTCAAGCGTATCCGCCACAAAGAGAACCAAGTCCTTATCTTCAAGAGCAAGCGCTGTTGTCAATTCTGCTTGGATGTCTGTCAAGAACTTGGCAACTGGTCCGTTTAATTCTCCATCAACTACCTTGACCCAAGCAAGACCTTTGGCACCATACTGTTTAGCTACTTCCGTCATCTTGTCGATGTCTTTACGTGAATAGTTGTCCGCAGCTCCTTTGACCACAATGGCTTTTACAGCAGGTGCTTCTGAAAAGACTTTGAAGTCTACACCTTTGACCACTTCTGTCAAGTCCTGAAGTAACATGTCAAAACGGGTATCTGGCTTGTCAGAACCGTAAAGAGCCATCGCATCATCGTATTTCATACGAGGGAAAGGCAGAGTGACTTCAATGCCTTTTGTTTCCTTCATCACGCGCGCAATCAAACCTTCTGTGATATCTTGGATTTCTTGCTCAGTAAGGAAAGATGTTTCCAAGTCGACCTGGGTAAACTCAGGCTGGCGGTCACCACGCAAGTCCTCGTCACGGAAACATTTAACGATTTGGTAGTAACGGTCAAAACCAGCATTCATCAAGAGCTGTTTCGTGATTTGTGGACTTTGAGGAAGAGCGTAAAAATGCCCTTTATTAACACGAGATGGCACCAAATAGTCACGCGCCCCTTCAGGAGTTGACTTAGAAAGGAATGGTGTCTCCACGTCGATAAACTCCAACTCATCCAAGTAGTTGCGGATAGAGTGGGTCACCTTAGCACGAAGTTTAAGATTTTCCAACATTTCTGGACGACGAAGGTCAAGGTAACGGTAACGTAAACGTGTATCGTCATTGGCCTCAATCCCATCCTTAATCTCAAATGGGGTTGTCTTAGCTGTATTAAGCACTGTCAGAGCTGTCACGTTTAACTCAACTGCACCAGTTGGTAACTTATCATTAGCTTGCTCACGCGCAGCGACCTGACCTGTCACCTCGATAACAAATTCACTACGAAGGCTCTCAGCTGTTGCCATGACCTCTGCAGATACTTTTTCAGGGTTGATAACCAACTGCATGATTCCTTCACGGTCACGAAGGTCGATAAAAATCAAACCACCAAGATCACGACGACGGCCAACCCATCCTTTCAAGGTCATTTCTTGTCCGATGTGTTCCTCACGAACACGACCAGCATACATACTACGTTTCATTGTTTCTCTCCTCTTTTATTCTGTTACTATTTTACCATAAAAGCGCAGGCTCTTCATGAAAATCATCAGAAAAGTTTGCCAGTCTTTAAAAATCAAGTGAAGACTCTAAAAATTAGCGCTGATACAAAAATCCGATGAACTTCACCGGACTCTTTTATTTTGAATTTTTGCCTGCTTTACGTTTTTCAGCAATTTCAGCTGCCTTTCGAGGCAAGACAATTTCCGTTGTGTAAGCTGTCCCAAAGCGCAAGACACCTGCAATAGGAGCAAATACAACTGCTAGATAGTTGTAGAAGAAATCGCCCTTAAAGGCATAAGCTAGCGCTCCAATGATGAAAAATAGAACGACTGCCTGAATCACTGCTAATAAAATTACTCGTTTCATGTGACCTCCTGACTCTATTATAGCATGAGAATCATCAAAAAGCCGACTAAATTATTTAAAGCGTGAAGAGAAATACTGTAGACCAGACCTTTTCTGCTAATATAAGCCAAGCCCAAGCTAAAACCAAGACTAGCATAAACTAAAAATTGTTGCACATCTCCTGGGAAATGAATCAAGGCAAACAGAACACTAGTTACCAGAAGAAAAATTAGAGTTTGTTTACTATTGTCCTGCTTAGGAAAGAGGTAGCGTGCTAACATCCCTCTAAAGATAAGTTCTTCCGTCAAAGGAGCAAAAATAACGACCGCAAAGAAGGAGAAGAGTGGCTGAGCCAAGGTCAAGTCTGTCGCCATTTGTTGATTTACCGAAGGATCATCTGGCAAGAAAAACTGGACAAGCAGAGATAAGAACCAAACCAGAGCAGGAAGCCAAATAAATCGGTTGAAGCCACTCTTCTCAATATGAACAGGACCTTTCTGATACCATTTATAAATGACGTACACATATACTCCAGCCAAGGCCACATAAAGCAAGGTAGTAGCATAGGGTGAAGCGCCTAGATTCAAAGCTTCTACAGCCCCACTCTGAACGGTACCATAGATAAACACAAAGGATAGAATGGCTAGAAGAAACCAGCCAAGGTTTTTAAGTAGTTTCATATAAATCTCCTATCTTGCTTTATAGCTGTTTTTCAATACAAAGAGGTTCGCTATTCCTAACACAAGTACCCAGGCAAGTAACATACCGATGTTAGAAAAAGATATTTCTCCACCTTTTTTATTTAAAAGATTTACAATAGGACCAACGAACGAGTAATCCAACACTTTTTGAACCGTATCATTTTGAGAAGCAATCATAGGTAAAACAGAGACAATTAACATAGGGAAGATACTATAAACTTGCGCTTTAGATTGAGTATCTGACACCGCACCGATTAGAAGGTTGAGAAAAATAATACTAATCGTTGCTAGGAGCAAATAGATAACGTAGGCAAATAAATAACCTGATAGATCTACTTTAAGATAGATGGGAAGTACAATCATAGCAAGTAACATTATCAGAATAGGGAGAACGAGCATACTGAAAGTATATTCTGTTGCTGTCACACCACTTAGGAGGAGTGATTTAAGATTTCGTTTTTCCTTATCTTCTGCCATCATAATCGATACCATATAACCACTTCCCATGCTCAAGACCATCGTCAAGCTAGCAGATAGTAAAAACAGGCTCAATTCTCCATTCTTATTTAAAAATTCATTATATAGAACAGTCGCTCCAAAAGGCATCAATAGAGTCGCCAACAAAGTTGAATTGCTGATAAGAACTTGTAATCTTAACCATAGTAGGGCATTTAATTTTCTAAACATCTAACTTTTCTCCTGTCAATCTGATAAAGATTTCTTCTAAAGTTGGCTCACAAGAGTGGACCACCATCAAATCTGTCGTGTCTAAATGTGGCAATTCTTCAAATGGAACTATCTGTTCTCGTCCATCGTTATAAACCACACGTACTTTCTTATCCACATGGTACTTCTGGATAATATCTTGCGGACTTCCATACTCTATTAAGTTCCCCTTATTCAAAAGAGATAAGCGATCACAAAGCAGAGTTGCTTCATTCATATCATGCGTGGTCAGAAAGATAGTTGTCCCCGCCTGCTTTAATTCTTGAAGTAGGATATGAATCATCTTAGATGTTGTAGGGTCTAAGCCACTAGTTGGCTCATCTAGGAAGAGAATCTTAGGAGCATTCAGAAGGGCACGAGCCAAGAACATTCGTTGTTTCATTCCTGTAGATAGTTTTTCTGCGATAATATCTTTAGCATCTGCCAATCCAACCTGTTGGAGCACCTGATTTACTCTATCTGACTTGAGGCCATATAACTTAGCATAGATGAGAAGATTTTTGTAAAGACTCATCTTTTCATAAAAACCACTGCCATCACTAACAATACCAATTTGTTCCAAATCATTTGAGGTTAAATCTTGAGAATTCTTGCCTAACAAAATTGTGTTACCTTGATCTGCAGCCAACTGACCTGTTAAGACGTTAATCATGGTTGTTTTACCTGAGCCAGAAGGCCCAAGAAAACCAAAGATTTCCCCCTCCTTAATCTCAAAAGAAATCTGATGAAGAGCTTTTTTGCTCCCAAAACTTTTGCTTACATTTTCAACACGAATCATAGAAACTCCTTTATTTGAAATAGCGTTTTACCATAGGTAACTGCATCATATTGATATAAATATGGATTGCTCCGACAAGCAAGAAGGCTAGTAACTGAATCTCTCCTGTCAAGACAGAAATGATAAAAAGAAAAACATATAAGACTGGTAAGACATACTGATTTAATTGGAATAAAATTCGAAAACTCTGTTCCAAATTAGCCTGACGCTCCCCTTCATCATAAGAATTAATATAGTTCAAGATATCCTTTGGTGTAGAGAAAAGAGCCAAATCAAACTGACGAACAATCGCAATGGTTTTATAAAAATATTTTTGAGCATTAAAAGTCAACACTAATCCCAAAAAAGAAAGAGATAAGGTTAGATTGCTTCTATTTAGTATAACCACTTCACTTGCTGAAATGAAGAGAGCCAATAAAATCACTACACTTGCACTATTAAAAGCAATACTTCCAAACTCAAGATTCCGATACATTTGCACATAATAGCTTTCATTCAGATCATCATCCATTTCCTCTTGATACAAGGAATGAAATTTTCTGCTTTTCTTTAAGAAATTGAAAGTCAAAAAAAAGACTAATGAAACCTAATACTAAACAAATAGCTGATATCCAAGGTATCAAGACTTTTACATCTAAAATAACTTCGTAGGATTCGGCACGTGCCTTAAACATCCCTACAAACATGCCCAAGAAGCCTCCAAAGACAACAGACATTAAAAATAACAAGACACCTTTCTTATTCTTTTTCATATTCATTCTCCTTTTTCACTCGCTAAATTGTTTGCTTTCTTTTCAATCCAGTCAACGACTGGGATGAGGGCAAAGTAGGCCCAAATAAATTGGTCACTGTAATAGAGATCAAACCATCCTAGATTTGTTCCAATTAGTAGACACACGCTGACTAATAAAGCTATGGCAACTACATAATAAATCACTTTATACTTGTTCATCATTTTTCTCCTTTTTCTTTAACCAGTTGAAAATGGACAAGAGGACTAAGTTAACCCAAAACAAATACTTACTTTCAACAAAATAGAACCAACCCAGTAATGTTCCAATCATAGCAAAAGCATTCACAATAAGGGCAAGAACACTCATACAATAAATCACTTTATACTTGTTCATCACTCGTCCTCCTCCAAGCGAAATACCGATTCGACTGTTTCGTTGAAAATTTGAGATATTTTCAGGGCAATGATAATGGACGGGGTGTATTCATCCCGTTCTAATAGACTGATAGTCTGTCTGGAAACCTCTGCTAGCTTGGCTAGTTCGGTTTGATTAAGGCCATCGCGAGCCCGCAACTCTTTTAGACGATTTTTTAGTTGCATGTCACACACCTACTCTCCGTCAAATTCAACGGCTTGGATATCCTCAATACGTTGCAACTTGATTTTTTCTTTTCCCGTCTTATCTACGTATCGTAGCTTGACCCATTCCTCATCAACATCCACAACTTCCCATAAAGATGTTCCAAACACTTGTCCAACGATTGTTGGATTTTTCCCAATTAATTCTTGCAATAATCTTGACATATCTATATTTCCTTTCTCTTTTCTTTCGATTACCTTTAACCTCTTCTCTAACCGCTTGATTTTTTTAGATTGACTCGTATAAATCAAGACGAGAAAAGGGAAAAAAATCCATACCCACATGTGACTCCCTCCTATTTCTTTATTTCTTAACTTGAATTTATTGTAACACATCTTTTTCTTTTTGACAAGCATATTTGTCAAAAAGTTTATGATTTTTGTCATTTTGCAAAAGAAAAAGGTCAGGAGTAGGTTCCTGACCACTTTATCTATCATTAAAATCCTAGTTTTTCAAAGATTTCTGAGAAGTTTTGGCTGATTGTCTCAAGTGACACTTGCACTTCTTCTCGGGTTTGGTTGTTCTTGACCGTCACTTGTCCACTTTCGACTTCACTCTCTCCTAAGGTGATGAGGGTCTTAGCCGCAAAGACATCGGCTGATTTGAACTGAGCTTTGAGCTTACGGTTGAGGTAATCACGCTCTGCTTTGAAACCTTGTTGGCGAAGAGCTTGTACCAATTCCAAGGCCTTGACATTTGCTCCGTCTCCCAAGACTGCGATATAGACATCTAGGGCGTTTTCGATAGGGAGGGCCACACCTTGCTTTTCAAGAATGAGAAGCAGGCGCTCTACACCAAGTCCAAAACCAAATCCAGCAGTTTCAGGACCACCAAAGTAGGAAACTAAACCATCATAGCGACCACCCGCACAGACTGTCAAGTCATTGCCCTCAATCTCAGTGATGAACTCGAAAATAGTGTGGTTGTAGTAGTCTAGACCACGCACCATATTGGTATCGATGATATAGTCTACTCCAAGATTTTCCAACATCTGACGCACAGCATCAAAATGAGCTTGGCTTTCTTCATCAAGGAAATCCAAGATAGACGGTGCATTCTCCACTGCTACCTTGTCTTCTTTTTCCTTAGAGTCCAAGACACGGAGAGGATTTTCCTCCAAGCGACGTTGGCTATCCTTAGACAAGGTCTCTTTGAGCGGTGTCAAATAGTCAATCAAGGCTTGACGGTAAGCCGCACGGCTCTCAGGATTTCCAAGCGTATTGAGGTGTAGTTTTACACCTTGGATGCCAATTTCTTTCAAGAAATGGGCTGCCATCGCGATGGTTTCCACATCGGTAGCTGGATTGCTAGAGCCAAAACACTCAACACCAATCTGGTGGAACTGGCGCAAACGCCCTGCCTGTGGACGCTCATAACGGAACATAGGGCCCATGTAGTAGAACTTGCTCGGCTTTTGCACTTCTGGGGCGAAGAGTTTATTTTCCACATAGGAACGGACAACGGGCGCAGTTCCTTCTGGACGGAGGGTAATATGACGGTCACCCTTGTCATAGAAATCGTACATTTCCTTGGTTACGATATCCGTTGTATCTCCGACAGAGCGGCTGATAACCTCGTAATGCTCAAAAATAGGCGTGCGAACTTCTGCATAGTTGTAGCGCTTGAAAATCTCACGGGCAAAGCCCTCAACGTACTGCCATTTGGCAGATTCAGCAGGTAAAATATCCTGCGTTCCTTTTGGTTTTTGTAATTTCATAAGGAATCCTCTTTAAACTTAATAGTCTTATTTTACCATAAATAGAGGGATTAAAACAGTGAGAAAAAATTAGGATTTATACTCAATGAAAATCAAAGAGCAAACTAGGAAACTAGCCGCAGGCTGTACTTGAGTACGGCAAGGCGACGTTGACGTGGTTTGAAGAGATTTTCGAAGAGTATTAGATATCATTTTTGAGATTAAGACCTGTCAAAAGAATAGCCAGCAAAGAAAGGACAACAAATAAAATCCAAGTCAACTGTATATTCCATACAGCTACAAGTGAAAAACAGGCTGTACCAAGAGGTACTGATAAGGTGAACAATAAACCCAAAAAATTACTGGTACGAGCTAGAACCTCTGGAGCTAGATTTTTCAGGAGCATGGCATTAATCTTTGGTGGAACTTTACCAGACACATAGAGAGTTAAAAAGAGAAATAGCAAACCAAGCACGACTTGATTGAATAAGTTAGCCAGACCAACTAGACTGACTCCTAATGTCACCCACATCATCAATCTAGGCAAGGACTGCTTCCCAAAATAATCATTTCCCGTAAGGCTACTGATGATAATTGCTAATAAAACACAGACTTGCTCGATAAATAGTGCCTCTGTGTAAGAAAAATTCAAGAGAGAATGGCTCAAAAAGAAGATGTTATAAACGCTTCCTAGAGCGCCACCCAAGGCATTGATAAGCAAGACAGCAAAGATCATGAAACCAAAGTTTTTCTGTCCACTTTTAAGAAAAACGAGGCGTAAATTTCGGTAAATTGTTAGGAACTGCTCTTTAATAGAAAGCTTCTCATTTTTTAGTATTTCACCGTCATCAGATGAAATTGACAGGCTTAATTTGCTTTTTCCTAAAAAGAGAACAAAGGCTGATACGAGGAAAAAACAGGCATTGATTCCCGCAACGATAGAAAAATTGTTGACCGATAAACCTAAGAGCCATACTCCAAAAGCTTGACCACCAATAGCTGAAATATAGGTGATGAACTGTGAAAAAGAATAAGCCTCCATCAGATCATCTTCAGCTACTTTTTCCTTAATGAGAGGCATGCGCAAACCACCAGCAAAATCACTGATGACATCACTAATGACATTGATTAAACACAGGCTGGAAAAGGCAAAGAGACTAGCTTGCTGAACAACTAGGGCTGCTAGAAAAAATAAAACCGCCTGAAACAAACCGCTATAGACCATCCATTTGACCTTGTCCCTCGTGTAATCTGCCCGAATCCCTACAAAAACTGTAAAGAGAGTCGGAAGAAGCATGACAATATTCGCCATAGCAACCGCAAAAGAGGCTTGTGGCAAGGTCGATGCATAGACGATAAAGACCAGATTGAAAATCGAAGCACCAAAAGCATTGAAGAAGCGTGACAAAGTCAAGAGACGATAAGCTTGATTTCTGAACAATAGTTTCATAGGTAATCTCCCTTCTTGTTATAATACCTATATGAAGTATGACTACAGTATATCACTTAGAAATTGAAAGGGAAAACTTTTGAATATATGCAACACATAAAATAAGCAAAAAAACGATAGAACTTCTTTGATAACCTGAGAGAGGGCAAGAGTTCTATCGCTTCAAATTTCAAATTTTTTTCTTGGTTTGCAAATATTCAACAATCGATCGTATTTCTGTAGTATTCAGCAGATTTATTACAGCCAAGCATCTCAAAAATATGGACAGCATCTTCCATCTTTTTCTGGCCTTCCTTGACTCTACCTTGCTTGCTATCAAGGAGACCGTCAGCCCACAAATAGACAATTCGGAAATAGGTTTCATTTTCATTGTAGAAATGCTCTTTGATAACACGTTTAAAATAAGAGGCATTGGTAAATTCTTCACACTCAATGCTAGCTAAAAAGCCATTCAATAGTATAGTGTGAAACAGGTTTCGATTGCCAGACACTTCCATTAGAAAATCAGATTTTCGTACCATCTCTCTAACATACCTAGTGAAAAGAGAAACAGATAGAAATGGTGAACTGACTGAAAATAAATTGAGTTCATAGATTCCCCAGATCTCGGTAGAAAACAAATAATCATGAAGGACTTTCCCCTCCTCTGCCGTTAACTCTACCCTTTCGTCCATGCTCTTCATATAAGACTTGATAAGAATGACATTTAGAATATGTTTCTGTTTGTTTTGAGAATGGGCATGCTTTTGATACTCCCTGCGATACAAGTCCTCAAGCGGAGCTATATTCTTTGGATCCAAGACATCTATGATTTCTTTTCTTAGCTCAGAATCTGTATCATACTGAAAACCTCTCGCCAGAAAGAGGATTTCCTCCACACTGGCAGATATATTTTCTAGGGCAAATAGAAACTTTTCTACCGAAAGCTCACTCTGACCAGTTTCAAATCGGGACAACATGGACGGCGAAAATTGTCCCCCAGTTGCTTGTCTCAGTGAGATATTTCTTGACTCTCGTAATTGCCTAAAGACTTTTCCAATCTGCTCCATAGACTTCCCCTTAATTCCGTATTTTCTTCATTTTATCATATTTTTCAGAAAATTCATCAAAAACTTGCCAAATTGTCAGAATTATGAGAAAATAGAGGATATTTATCAGGTGGAGGGACTGCTATGAGAGACGATATCAAAATCAATGACCGCGCTTTGGCCTTACAAGACCAAATTATCGAAAAACTAGAGAAGGTTTTTGATACAGATGTGGAATTGGATGTTTACAATCTAGGACTGATTTATGAAATCAATCTGGATGAAACTGGGCTCTGCAAGATTGTCATGACCTTCACTGACACTGCCTGCGATTGTGCAGAAAGCTTGCCTATTGAAATCGTGGCAGGTCTAAAACAAATCGAGGGGATAGAAGATGTCAAGGTTGAAGTTACCTGGTCGCCTGCATGGAAGATCACACGAATCAGTCGCTACGGCCGTATTGCCCTTGGACTACCACCTCGTTAAGCAGGCAAATCACTTTTGAAGATGAAAAGAAGCAAGCCGAAGTTGGCTTGCTTTTTGATACTCAATGAAAATCAAAGAGCAAACTAGGAAACTAGCCGCAGGCTGTACTTGAGTACGGCAAGGCGACGTTGACGTGGTTTGAAGAGATTTTCGAAGAGTATGAGTTTATTTTTTACCTGACTTGTCCATATTCCAGAAGTCTGTCACGGCTCCGCGTGAAGCAGATGATACGATATGGGCATATTTACCGAGGACACCACGGCTGTAAAGTGGTGGCAAGGTTGTTTCTGCCTTACGTTTTTCAAGTTCTTCTTCAGATACAGCCATGGAAATTTCTTTGGTATCTTGGTCAACAGTAACGATATCGCCTGTACGGAGGTAGGCAATTGGTCCACCATCCTGAGCTTCAGGAGCGATATGTCCAACAACCAGACCATAAGTACCACCAGAGAAACGCCCATCCGTCAAGAGGGCCACCTTGTCTCCTTGACCTTTACCAACGATCATTGATGAAAGTGACAGCATCTCAGGCATACCAGGACCACCTTTAGGTCCAACGAAACGAACAACGACTACATCGCCATCAACGATTTCATCTGTCAAAACAGCCTGGATAGCATCTTCTTCTGAGTCAAAGACCTTAGCTGGACCAACGTGACGACGCACTTTAACACCTGATACCTTGGCAACCGCACCGTCTGGTGCAAGGTTCCCGTTCAAGATGATAAGCGGACCATCCGCACGTTTTGGATTTTCAAGTGGCATAATAACTTTTTGACCTGGAGTGAGGTCTGCAAAATCAGCCAAGTTCTCAGCGACAGTCTTACCAGTACATGTGATGCGATCTCCATGAAGGAAACCATTTGCCAAGAGGTATCTCATAACCGCAGGCACACCACCAACTTCATAGAGATCTTGGAAGACATACTGACCAGATGGTTTCAAGTCAGCCAAGTGAGGCACACGTTCTTGAATTGTATTGAAGTCCTCAAGTGACAAGTCAACATTGGCAGCATGGGCAATGGCAAGCAAGTGAAGAGTGGCATTTGTAGAACCACCGAGAGCCATAGTTACAGTGATAGCATCTTCAAAGGCTTCACGAGTCAAGATATCTGATGGTTTGAGACCGAGCTCCAACATCTTAACAACAGCACGTCCTGCTGCTTCGATGTCTTCTTTCTTGTCAGCTGATTCAGCTGGGTGAGATGAAGAGCCTGGCAAACTCATACCGAGAACTTCGATAGCAGTCGCCATGGTATTAGCAGTATACATACCACCACAGCCACCAGGGCCAGGGCAGGCATTACATTCAAGACGTTTCACGTCCTCAGCTGTCATATCACCGTGGTTCCATTTTCCAATACCCTCAAAAACAGAAACTAAGTCGATGTCTTTGCCATCAAGATTTCCTGGTGCAATGGTTCCACCATAGGCGAAAATAGCTGGAATATCCATATTAGCAATGGCAATCATAGAACCAGGCATGTTCTTATCACAGCCACCGATAGCGACGAAGGCATCGACGTTGTGACCACCCATCGCCGCCTCGATAGAGTCCGCGATGATATCACGAGATGTCAAAGAGAAACGCATACCAGGCGTTCCCATAGCAATCCCGTCCGCTACAGTGATAGTCCCAAACTGCACAGGCCAAGCACCTGCTGATTTGACACCCTCTTTAGCCAATTTCCCGAAATCATGCAAGTGAATGTTACATGGTGTATTTTCCGCCCAGGTCGAAATAACCCCTACAATCGGTGTTTCAAAGTCCTTATCTGTCATACCAGTCGCACGAAGCATGGCACGGTTTGGTGATTTTACCATGCTGTCATAAATGCTACTGCGGTGACGTTTATCTAATTCAGTCATTTGTTCCCTCCCATTTCAGTTTTTACTATTATAGCACATTTTAAAAGCAATGAACAGAAGAAAATTCTTGAATTTTCAGAAAATTCTATACACATATAAACATTTTAAATTAAAAACAACAAAGCGGATCAGGGCACTTTCTGATTACCAGAATATGCTTTTAATCCGCTCGCTTTAAATAACGTAATGTAATTTTTACAGAAGTTCTTTCAGATAAGTGTATTTAATATCTATCTTGCATTATAAAACGCTAAAACTTTCTCTTTTATATTCGATTCACTCAAACCATACTCATTAAGAAGATAATCCATTTTCCCTACTTGACCGAATCTTTCTTGAACACCCATCCGATGAATTTTTGTTATTCCATCATCAGAGAATAATTCACATAAAGCACTGCCAATTCCACCTATCTGATTGTGGTTTTCTACAGTAAATATAGTTTTTCCGCTTAACATTGTTTTTATCTGTTCTGGTATCGGTTTGATTCTAAATAAATCTATCACACCTACTGAATAACCTAATTTAGACAGTTCATCCGCAACTCGAATACTTGGAGCAACCATTATGCCAGAAGCAACTATTACAACATCTTCACCGTGTCTTAACTCAATGTAGCCTTTAGAAAAATCTTCTCCACCTTGATATACAGCCTCTGGAGCTTTTCTAATTGTTCGAATATATTTTAGTCCTTTTAATTCTAATGTCTGGTTCAAGATTTCACGAAATTGGATATCATCAGTTGCTTCAAAAATGATTGATTTAGGAATTAAACGTAACAATCCAATTTCTTCAAATGGCATATGTGTTCCACCATTCATCTCTGCCGTTACTCCTGCATCTGAGCCAATCACAGTGGCATCCAATTGTGCGTACCCAAGAGAAATAAATAATTGATCAAATACTCTTCGTGAAGCAAAAGGGCCAAATGTATGAAGATAAGGTCTAAACCCCTGAATAGATAAACCTGCTGCAAGCCCGACCATTTCTGCTTCCATGATCCCAACATTCACATAACGGTCTCCAAAGTCCTTTTCAAGATTATTAGTAGCCATCGAACTTGACAAGTCTGCTTCTAAAACTACTATATCAGAATAACTTTGGTTAGCTTCTAGAAGGAAATCTCTATACACATGTCGTAATTCTTTCGCACTTCTCATCATTCTGTTTCCTCCAATTCCTGACTTAATCTTTCTACAACTGAAGTTAACATTTGTCTCTCCTCTACAGTAGGGCGAAGATGATGATTGGATTTCATTTCTTCCAGCTCTCGAACTCCTTGACCTTTAATAGTGTCTAATACAATACACTTAGGGGATGAATTATTTGACTGTTTTAATTGGATAATCCCTTCATAAATTTCTCTAATATCTGAACCATTGACCCTAATGGATTCAAACCCAAATGCTGAGAATTTTTCTACAAAATCACCTGGATTACAAATATCCTTTGTAAAACCATCTAATTGTTTTTTGTTATCGTCTACAAATACAATTAAATTAGATAACTGTTGATGAGAAGCAAACTGTATAGCCTCCCAACATTGTCCCTCATTTAACTCACCATCTCCAACAATAGCATAGGTATAAAAGGGACTTTTTCTTATTCTCTGACCATATGCAAGTCCGGTTGCAACACTAATTCCCTGTCCTAAAGAGCCAGTTGTCATATCTATGCCCGGCGTTAGATTTCTATCAGGATGGGACGGTAATTTGGTTCCATTTGTATTTAAAGAATGTAAGAATTCTTTGTCAAAGAAACCATTCAAATAGAGTGTGCTGTACAAAGCTGGTCCAGCATGTCCCTTGGATAAAACAAAATAATCTCTATCTCGTGACGCAAATATTTCTGGAGTCATCGGCATTATTTCACCATAAAGCACTGCTAAAACTTCTACTATAGACAGACTCCCTCCATAATGGCCGAATCCAAGATGATTCAATGTTCTAAGAGTATTTAATCGGATTTTTGTTGCAAATTTTCTTAACTCATCTTCTCTATTTTCACTTAAAATCATCCCTTATTCCTCCTTTGCAGATGGCTTTTTAATAAAGGATACTCCAAACATAACTGCTAGAATAAGAACAAGACCAATAACAATGCCTGCTTGTGAGCCAAATTGATTCAACATTCCTAAAATAATTCCTGATAGACCAAAATCTGCATCTGAGAAAGTTGACCCTTGGAAACCAAGTCCTCCCAAAACTGGCATTAAAAAGACTGGAAGAAAACTAATTAAAATACCTTGTAAAAATGCTCCAATAGTGGCTCCACGAACACCACCAGATGCATTCCCAATGACACCTGCAGTCGCTCCACAGAAGAAATGAGGCACAACGCCTGGTAAGATGACAACCGTTCCTGAAGCAATCATAATTGCCATACTTACTAAACCACCAACAAAACTAGAGATAAATCCAATTAGGACTGCATTAGGTGCATAAGTATAAACAATCGGACAATCCAAAGCAGGTTTTGAATTAGGTACAAGACGCTCTGAAATACCTTTAAAGGCTGGAACAATTTCACCCAAAATAAGGCGAACACCTGCTAAAATAACAAATACACCTGCTGCAAATTGACCTGCTAATTGTAAAGCATAAACTAGACCACTTGTACCATTACTGATTTCTTTTTCTATATATTCTGACCCTGCAAAGATAGCTACAATAATGTAAATAACTGCCATAGATAAAGTAATACTAACAGTACTATCACGTAAAAAAGCTAAACTCTTTGGGAATTTAATGTCCTCTGTTGATTTTGATTTGTCACCGATAAGGCTACCAGTGAAACCACTTAACCAATATCCCAAAGAACTGAAATGACCTAAAGCCACCTTGTCATTTCCAGTTAATTGAACCATATATTTTTGCACAAATGCCGGGGAAATACTCATAATAATACCGAGTGCTAATCCTCCTAGTAAGATGAGAGGCAAGCTAGTAAAGCCAGCAACTGATAAAATGACCGCAATCATACATGCCATATATAGAGTGTGGTGCCCTGTTAAAAAGATATATTTAAATCGAGTAAAACGAGCGATTAAGATATTGAACACCATGCCTGCAAACATAATCATTGCAGTAGCTGAGCCATATGTTGTTAAAGCTACAGCTACAATTGCTTCATTATTCGGCACAACTCCAGATAAATGAAAAGCATGTTCAAACATGGTACCAAATGGATTTAAAGAATTTTGTACAATTCCTGCACCACCAGATACAACTAAGAAACCAACAAAGGTCTTAATTCCACCTTTAATAATATCAGGTAATTTCTTCTTCTGAAGAACTAATCCTAAGATTGCAATTAAAGCTACTAAAATAGCTGGTGTACTAACAATATCCAATATGAACTTCATCATGACGCTAGCCTCCTATATAAGTCCTTTTTCTTCACAAATTTTAGTAATTAATTCTCGTAGTTCGTCCATATCAATAATACTATTTAAGATACGAACATCTCCAAGATGACTAGCTGAATCAGCTAGATCACGACCAACAATCCAAATATCAGCTGCATTTGGATCTGCTCCACCTAAATCATAATGTTCAACTTCTACATCCGAAACATTCAAATCACTCAATACAGATTCAATATTCATCTGTACCATAAAACTTGAACCTAATCCTGAACCACAAGCTGTACCAATTTTTAACATTATCTAATCCTCCTGTTTAATTATCATTTTAATGTCATCATAGTTTTTTGATGATATTAAAGTTTGAACATGATTTTTATCTCTTAAAATTGTTGTTAAATGTGACAAAGCCTTTAAATGACTCTCATTATCAATGGCTGCAATACAAATCAACAATCTTACCTCTTGTTCTGGATTATCCAATAAATAAATCGGTTCTTCCAAAACTAACATTGACATTCCTATTTCATTCACACCTTCATCTGGCCGAGCGTGAGGAATTGCTACTCCCTTCCCTAAATTAATAAAAGGTCCAAACTCTTCTACTTTTTGAATCATTGCCTCAGGGTAGTTCTCAGTTATCTTATCTTGATCCAAAAGCGGTTTAGCTGCTAAACGAATCGCCTCCTTCCATCCTAATTTTTCCGAACTAACCTGATAAGTTTCTTTTGTAATTAATTCTTCTAACAATGGTAACACTTCCTTTCTGTTCATTTCTTGATAGAGATACCTCTTTAATGCTAATTTTAACTCTAATTCTTGTGTGATTACACTATATCGTCTTACTATGCTAATTATCTGATTCAGCTCAATATCTCGATAACCTGTATCTGGGAAATCTTTTGATACCAATTCAACTAACTGTGTTGTTTGTTCTTCCGTCATCATAACAGAAACTAGATAATTTGGCTTCTCTGTCTCCACCTTTATGGTAGAAAAAACCATATCATAGTCACTACTAGCTTTCACCTGTAAATCATCAATCTTTGAGGTTCCTATAAACTCAATTTGAGGAAATAATGCTAATAGATTCTCTTTTAACATCAATGAAGAACTAACACCATTAGGACAAATGATTGCTGCTTTATAGCATTTTTGAGGCAAAGTATCTGCTTTCTTTAAATAACCTCCGAAATGGATAACAAAATATGCTGTTTCACTATCAGGTATGGGCTTGTCAATAGCGTCCATCAAGGGAGTCAAAGAATCTTTTACTAGTTCAAATAAATCAGGATAATGTTCTTTAACATGCAACACATATTCATTTGAACTAGGTAAGCCGAATTTTAATCTATAATAAGCCGGTATAAGGTGGCGGCGAAGATTTTCTCTCAATACTTCTCTTTGTTTAAAATGTAACAAAGAAATATCTTCCATTCTACTTATAATAGCCTCTGTTAATTGATTAAAGTAAACCGAAGCAACATCTACTTCACCTTCAAAGCAACTTGATAATAAAACTGTGATATAGCGATAATCATCCTCTGAAAATACCGTATCTATAATTCCCAAATCAACTACTGTATCCAATAAAATAGTCGTTATATCTTGAATAATAGGAGATACTAATGTCTCTGAAAGACATACTCTTTCAACATCCCTTTGATACCTACATATAATGAATACTAAACCGAAAAGGCAAACTTTTAATTGATTAACAATAGGTACTAGCTGTAGCTTTTCATAATAATCTTTAACTACCTGATTAATCAAATCATAAGTTAATGAATACCCCCAACTGGATAAAACATAATCCAACCCCCAAATCCCTATGGAGGATTCCAGCAACTCACTAACCATTTGAAAAGCTAAACGGTGCTTATTCCACTCTGAGCCGTGTAAAGTATAACCTTTTGCTCTACTGTACCCTAGCTCCAAATCATTATCTAACATAATCTTTCTTAATGATTGAATATCAGATAAGGTTGTATTCTTACTTACTTTCAAAAAGTCTTGGTAATGATTATTCGATATAAAATCTAATCGGCAAAAAGTGTAAAGATAGATTAATGCTAAGCGAGTCGACTTTGGTAAAACCAATTCATCCGACTTAATAATATCTGTCAAAGACTGCTTCGTACGATTTGATAAACTATAGCGACCTTGTTTTTTATCCAGCACTATCCCTTTATTAGCTAGATAAGGCACTAAATAATCTATTCCTTCTTTGACTTCCTTTATAGGTAAGCTCACCTTAACAGATAATTCATATAATGATAGCTCACAATGATCCATCAAAGTCATCAAAATAACTAGTGCTCTATAATCAAACATTTCTCTTCCTTTCTAACTACAATTATAGTGTAAAAGTTATAAGAATAAAAGAATATTTCAGCACAATATAATCTCACCTCCTACAAGTAATTATTGGGCTGAAACTTTTTAGTGATTATTTGTCAACTTTCTATTAATTTTTAAAAACAAAATGATATCATTTAGGTTTTAGTAATATCAACTGAGTAATATCTTCTAATTTTTTCATCTTTTTTTGTCAAGTAACTTTACTTTACAAAAAAAATGTGTTATCCTAGTATGGTTGATGAAAATCAGTAGATTGAATCGAATATAAATACCTAAAGGAGAAATCAAAATGGCAGTACCTGCACGTCGCACTTCAAAAGCGAAGAAAAACAAACGTCGTACACACTACAAAGTAACAGCTCCATCTGTGAACTTTGACGAAACTACTGGAGATTACTCACGTTCTCACCGTGTATCACTTAAAGGATACTACAAAGGACGTAAAATCGCTAAAGCTGCATCAGCTGAATAATAGAAGGGAGATACCATGCGCGTAAATATTACACTTGAACACAAAGAATCTGGTGAACGCTTGTACCTTACTTCTAAAAACAAACGTAACACTCCAGACCGTCTTCAATTGAAGAAATACTCACCAAAACTTCGCAAACACGTTGTGTTTACAGAAGTTAAGTAAGCATTCAATACGAATCAATACAGAAGAAAAACGCATAATATGCGTTTTTTCTTTTTGTTAATTTCAGTACATTACAATAAACATCATTCGAATGACTACATTATTTATGAAATAAATTAGAGGTTCGAATATATAAGAAACAGGAAGAACTAACTTCGCAACAAAATTAAATGTAATACATTCTTCAATTTCTAAAAAATTGATTTTGAACTAATGTAGAAATACTGTAGTATAATAGGTTTAAAGAATTAATAGTAATAAATCAATAAAGTAGGATGGACATATCATGAAAAATCATGAAGATCAAGATTTGGAACAATTAAAATCAGATTTAGAAGATTATTTTAAAGAAATCATACCCCAAGACAACGTAGAGATTTTTTACTTTAAAGATAAGAAATTTTTTTTAGAACAGTTTAGCCCTTGGCATCAAGATAAGGGTAACAATCTGATTAATGAATTTCTAAAAAAAGTTGAGAAGTCTGAAACAACTATGGACTTCTCTTGGCTGAAGATTCTATCAGATGACTTAAAAAAAGAAATAGAAAAAGCAGGTAGTCATTTGAATATGCGCTACCAAATTCCAACTCATTTTCATGGAGATATAGATACAGCTACTATTTTCCACTGTTTGGAAAATCCTAGAGGCTATTTAGGGGCTTATCAAGATAATCAAATTGATAAAGGTCTCGAGGAAACAAGCCTAAAAGGATATTATGGAAAAACCGAGATTTTGATAGCTGGTACTGAGAAAAAGAAAACTATTAAAAATATTAAAAAGATCTTAAAAGGATATAAAGAAAAGGAAATTGATGTTAAATCAATTATAGAAAGAAGATATAAATTAAAAAGTATTAAAGACGTCAAAGATATCATTTATAGTAATCAAAGCAATTTAATGAGTGAAATTAAACATATGTTTGATTTAAAATCTAAGTTTAATTTCAAAAACAATTCTAAAAAAAGTCAAAAAAATCTGTTAGAAAATTATTACTATTTGAGAGAGTATTATTCTCAACTCATTCAGATAAATAAGGTATTAGATTTTATAGAACTGGAAGGAAAGCAAAAGGAAATTGAAAAGATCGCTCAACAAATATGTAATTTAGAAATTTATCCTTTTTCATGTGCTCAACCTAATTTAGGTGAAAATGGCATTGGTGAAAAGATTATTCTCAATTCAGACTTATCTAAGTTGGGTGCGTTCATTGTACTGAGAAGAATCTATAAATATTTATATAATAAGGAATCACAAAAACCGGTTTTTGTTTTTCGTAAATATGATGCAGCATGGGAGAAATTGTTTAGAAAATTATTTAAAGAAGAAAAGGGGGAAGATTTTGCTAATAATGTTATGGAAAGACTAGAAAATCATTTCTTTTATTGTCAGTTACGACCAATAGGTGGAGGAATAACCGATGGAAATGTAATATCAGTTCCAAACTATAGAAAATTTATGGATATGAAAAAGTCTGCTTTTGATGAAATTACAAAATTACTACCTCGAATTGATGTAAAAAATAATTGAAAAAGATATCTTATAGCCAAATGGAAAAATTACAAATAAGCAATACGTCTAAAATCAAAAAAGAGCAATATTGCTCTTTTTAATATACGTATAAACTTTCAATCACGGTCTTCTGGAATAAATACATGAATATCAGCTTCATCACTTTGATCCCAATGAATGAATATTCTGCGACCTAATACCTTTTCTTCTATCTTAATTTCCTCAATTTCATAATAAACTTCTTCATTTGCATTAGTACTTTTCTCAAGATAATTTCTCACTTTTTGCTCGAATCTCAACTGTCCAGCATATTCCTTGGAGTTTCGATTTGCTCTAAAATCTTGAGGTGAGATATTGCTTTTATTATTTATAGCAAAAAATTGATTGGATTGTGAGTTATTAGCATTACGTTCATCATTTGTAAGTAAATACTTATCAAATGAGTCAGCAATAAAATGCCCTCGATCTTTTGTATTCTCACCTGGAATGGATGGGTCATCAGGATTATGACTTCTGTCCTTAACATGGTTAACATTACTTAGAGAAGCAACGAAATAGTTAGTTTTAGGATTTTTTCTAAGTATAATCTTCCACATTATTGGGTTTTCCCGATATATAGGTTCTTTGGTTACTCTACAATCTATTTCTACTTTCTTCAAAAAAGTATAATATTTACCATTTGAAATTAACTGCATTTCCCAATTTTTAAACTCACAGTCCCAATTATCAATGTTCAACTCATCACCAAATTGGTTATGAGCAATCGATATCAATGTGATATATGAGCTAATACTATTTGTTGTCATAATTCATTTTTCCCCTATTATTTATTTTTATCTTCGTCATTATTGATAGTTTAATATAGCTCACGTTAATTCTAAAATATCTTTTTGTTTATTATCAAAAACTTTTTTTGAATCAATGATTTTTTGGTAAAAATCATATTCAATCTCAGTAAAATAACAGAATACTTCAGCACACTCAATTAGAATAGGATTTAGTTCTTCCCTAGGAGACAAACCAACTGAAAATCTAATTCCAAAATCTCCATCAGATTGTTCTGTCCAAAAAGCCTGATGAAATGCGACTTCAGACAAATGAACATAACCAGATGATTTATTGTAAATTTCCTCAATCTCAGGATAATACTCTGACATCCTTTTCTTAAGATTGGTATCAGTCATCCTTCTGTTTTGATTATCTTTCAAATTTCTAATACTTTTACCACTTAAAGTCTCTTTAATAAATAATCTTCTGTTTTCTGATATAAAAGCCGCGAAGACTCTCATAAGGTTATCAAGTTGTGTTCGTACTAAGATTCCTGCACAAGTCAGATTTCTCGTTCTTAATAAGTCTATTATTCCATCAATAAATTGAACTCGTCTGTTAAGTGCAGAAATAAAAAAAATATCATCTTCAGTAAAATTTTCACCAATAATATCTGCAGCTATTGACTTTGATTCTTCACGATATTCTCTTAATTTATTAAAATATGTCTCTATTTCATTGAAATATTCATCATTTGTCATTACATTTCCTCCTAATCTACCTTTCTAATATGGACTCAATCATTGGTTCAATCCCATTTTCAATCAAGTTATCTATATTATGCTGAGCAGAAAAGCGCCCAACTTCATAAGCCACATAGTGTAAAATCTGAGCAGCCACTTCATTGACATTGAAGGAAAATTGTCCCTTTAAAATTCTATAAGAAAGAGTGGCGAAAGGATCTGCATCTTCAAATCGCTTCAAATATTGCTCGTAGTTAGAATGAATCGTCTGAATGATATAAATCGCGTGCGTATCATCTAACTTCATAAAGACCATTAAGCTTTCAATAAAAACATCACTTTTTTTGATGCATGCTTGACATAACTCTCTTGCTGGCATTTCATAAATATAGTTTTCTATGTCATCATCAAAAATACCGTGATTAATTTTTCCCCATATTGTTTTCTTAAATGTTTCGTCGCTTCTAATGCTCAACCATGCATTTAATGCCTTCAACATTTCGGTAGCATCTTGATACCTATAATCAGGTTCTAAATTCGTAGCTTTTTCACTAACAGAACGAAGTGAATGAGAAAAAATATTAGGATTCTTAGTCATAACAAAATTAATAATACGTCCCAGTGAATACACATCGCTTCGTTTATCAGCATCTTTTAAAAGTATTAATTGCTCTGGCGCGCAATAAAAGAGTTGACCAAAGGAAGTTGTGTCCGTTGTTTGATGAGATGTCAGAGTATTTAGGTTTTTTCCTAATCCAAAATCAGCAATCTTAATTATCCCATTCACGAAGAAAACATTGGTTGGACTTAAGTCTCTATGCAGAACATCTCTTTGGTGGACAAGAGACATAGTATAAAGTATTTGACGCAATATATTGAGCTTAGAGTCCTCTGTCAGCTCACTTGCTTCAATATAATTTCCCAATGTATCATCGGCTTTTTCCATTGTGTATGAACAATTACTACTATCGAAATCAAATACTCGAATAATGCTCTCAATATCCGAACAAGACTTAGTTATTTCATACTCTCTTTTTAACCTACTTCTCAACGATTGTCGTCTCACAGATTCCTCATTTAGTTTTTTTACCACTAATCCTGTAGATTTTTGGAAATAAATATCAGCAAAGCCACCCTTTCCAATCTCAACTAAATCTAAATCAATTTCTACTAAATAAAATTCATTTCCTCTTCTTGAGAGTTTTAAAGAATAAACAGAACAAATTTTATCTAATTCATTTATTATTTTCTGCTGATGCTCTAAAGCATCCACTTCACTTATCTGACGCTCTGTTAAAAGATATTGTTTGCTGAGTATAAGGTTGAAAAATGAATTGATAATGCCTCTAGATGAAAAGTCCAATAGCTTATCATTAACATATATCCATCTTGTAGGAAAACCCTGACCATAACTATCTTGAGTATGGAAATGGGTATTGAAAAAAGAAACTAGCTGAGGTCCTGATTTATAAGTAAACATCCCCATCTCATCTCCACAGAATATCTTTGCTACTCTTTTGTAAAAATCTGGATTGATCAATAACTCGTCCTCCTTATAGATGGTAATTCTTTAATTTAATAAATGTAGGCAGTGACATACAATCTACTTTCTCAATTAAACAGAGGGTGTCGTCAAGAATAGAAAAAATATAAAATCTATCTTGAAATATAGTTACAAAATAAGTCTCAAATTCCTTTGCTTTTAAACTTCTGTATTCAAATAGTGAGTGAAAATCATAATTTAACGCACTTACAATAATATCATCCGAATTATCTGTCTCGAGTATATCAATCAGCTTAAACGAATATGGAAAAAATAATAAAAGGTTTTTCTGTTTTTCCAGCATTTTCAACACTTTTATGATATCTCTTTCAATACCATACTTTCTAATATTTAAAAAGTTTTCCCCTAATCGAGTGAGCTCTGATATATCTCTTGTTCGGAATGCAACATGAATCTGAGTAGCTTTTACTTCACCGAATTTCTTTTTACTTTCATGAGTACCAATTATACCACCACCATAATTGCTAATACCCATAGAAAACAAATGACTAGCTTGTAATCTAGTGCTAGATGATAATAGTTTAAAGTCTATTTCATAACTTTTCGAGATTGCATCACATTGACCATTATTTTCATTTAACGGTTTAGAGAAAGGAGATTGCCCTTTATCTTTAAAATGAGATGACTTATTAAGTAGCTCTAGTAAATAGTTCTCATAATTACAATCGGGCTCTCCATCAACAAAATTTTTAATAATAGTAGCTGGTGGTAACAATTTGAATTTTATACGTGGGTCAATATTAGGGTTTAAATTCTCTTTCATAGTAATTCCTCCATATCATTATACCATCAATGTGTAAAGGAGTTGGTTTGTTGAAGTAATAACTCATTATAAAATTAATTTAGATGTATGATGCTAAATATTGCTCTTAACTAGTAGAATTAATTATTTATAGCTCTTACGATATTATTAATTTCTTCTGTTTATCAATATTTTAACCAAAAATAAGATTTCTATAATTTACTTTCAAGTTTATAATAGCATTTTCTTTGAATTAGGTATAATATAGTATATATGAAATATTATCGAGTTAAGGAGTAGGTAAAATGGGAGAGAAATTTAAAGAATTCTATTTCACTGGGGATCAAAGACTTCATAATTTAGATGAATTAGAAAAGGAATATGAACAAAAAAGTGGAGATATATCGAGTTACCGGGGTAGAATATTTTGTCCAGAATGTAGGATTGCTGAGCTAGCATTTACTCATAAAACATCAAAAAAAAGAGCTTTTTTGTCTACATTACCGTCGTCAGGTCATATGGCAGATTGTTCTCTCAAATATGAATCTGTATCCAGGAAGGAAATCAAGGATTACGTTAGTAATTTAGGTGAGGAGGAGATGCAAGATAGACTTGAAGCAATGTTAAATCGAATGTTGCCAAGAGAACGAGAAGAAAATCAAATTCCTGCTAATGATGAAGGCGATAATCCTTTTACAATATTAGTCGGAAGAGAAGGTCAACCTAATACTAGAAAATGTATCCCCAGAAAATCTTTGAAGAGCTGGTTTGATAAGGACGAAGAAAATAACGTCTTTCTATTTTATGGGAGCGTCCATTTAGAAGTTAAAGAATTTAAAACTAAATTGGGGGAGACTCAATACAGATTGATTGTGAAGACCAAACAAGATGGCGAGTGGAAAATAAAGACAACTATATATAGAGGGAAAAACAAGGATAAAATAGACCAACATCAAAATTATGATCTTGCTATTATTGGGCAAATCGAATTCTATAACAACCATCCACAAATTAAAACTGTATCTAGTTCTTCAATTATGTTTAGAAGAAGTCAAGGATAAAACTAAAAATTATAGGAAGAGTTTTTTCTTTTGTTAATTTCACTACATTGCAAGGCAAATCATTCGAATGACTATGTTTTTTAATTGAATTTTGATTACAAATATTCGCGTGATTTTCGCGTGAATATTTTAAAATATATCTTAGAAACACGATAAAATCAATGATTTTAATTATCAATCAAATTTACTTTTTCGCGTGACAATCGTCTTAAAAAACAAATTTAATCAACATTATATTTTAGGAAGGAAAAATAATTCTCGGAACATTTGCAGAAACCAAAACGCAGGCTCAGACCGTCCTGCGTTTTTTCATTCTTAGCCTACTCTCTAAATCTCATTCAATTTTTCGAGATAGGCGGTTAATTCTGCTTGGGCTTCTGGTGTTGTGCCTACTAGCTGGCTGCGCATGTATGCGAGTCTGGCTTCTACCTCTCCAATCTCTTTATCAATCTCTGCGAGCTGGTCGGTGAGGTCGGTGAGGGGAACAACTGGTTCTTCCTCGAAGGTATCGACATAGCGTGGAATGTTGAGGTTATAGTCATTTTCGACAATCTCTTCAAAGCTGGCTAGATGAGCAAACTTCTCGACATTCTCGCGTTTTTGATAGGTCTCCAAAATCTTGGCAATATGGTCTTCGGTCATATTGTTTTGATTTTTCCCTTTTTCAAACTCTTTTGAGGCATCGATAAAGAAGACATCCTTATTGGTACGATTCTTTTTAAGGATGATAATGGTCGTCGGGATAGAGGTGTTGTAGAAGATATTTGCTGGCAAGCCGATAACTGTATCAATAGCGCCTTCTTCTAGCAGGTGCTGGCGAATCTTTTGCTCGGCTGCTCCTCGGAAAAGAACTCCGTGAGGAAGGACGATAGCCATGACACCATTGTGCTTGAGATGGTAAAAACCGTGAAGGAGGAAGGCAAAATCTGCTTTAGACTTAGGCGCCAGAACTCCATAACTTGAAAAGCGAGGATCTTGCAGGAAGCCACTATCTGCTGACCATTTCAGTGAATAGGGTGGGTTCATCAAAACCCCATCAAAGTCTGTCGGCTCGGTAGTCGGCCAATCTTCGTCTAGGGTATCGTGGTTGCTGAGGTGGTAGTTCTCAATCGCGACCCCATGAAGCATCATATTCATACGAGCAAGGTTGAAGGTCGAAGTAATCAACTCCTGACCGTAGTAAGAAATCGTCGAAGCTTCCTTACTATAGCGCTTGGCATTGAGCAAGAGAGAACCAGAACCCATAGTCGGGTCGTAAACCGACATCCCCTTTTGATGCTCACGACCTGCAAAGACAATCTGAGTCATGAGGTGAGAGACTGCTTGAGGTGTATAGAACTCACCAGCCTTTTTTCCAGAATCGCTGGCAAACTGGCCAATCAAGTACTCATAAGCATCACCCAAGATATCACCAGCATGACCAGACACATTGAGGTCGTTGAGCTGTTTCATGACTTCAGAGATGGTCTTGTTTTGCTTTTGTGGGGTGTTGCCTAGCTTTTTCGCATAGAGGTCGATATCTTCGAAGAGATTTTCAAATTTTTCATTGGCCTGCTCGATATCACGGAAACTTTGGGCTAGGGACTCTAGCTGGAAGGTTCCTTCGTGGATAGACTGAACCAGCTTGGTAAAGGTCAGAGAAGGCTCAATCACATATCCCAGATCGTCATTTAAGACCTCAATGAGATCTTCACTGACATCTGCATCCGCAAAGTTTTCCTCATAGAGAAGCTGCGCTTGCTGGAAGGACTCAAAAGTCTCGTCCAAGTTATCACAGACGGCTTGGAGGATGTTGTCGGATAGGTACTTGTAGAAAATCAAGCCCAAGAGGTAGGACTTGTATTCATTGGCTTCCATCTGGCCACGCAGGATATCTGCCGCATTCCAGAGGGATTGGTAGAGTTCTCTTGATAAATCTGTTTGTGACATAGGGTCTCCTATCAATTTCTACTTTCATTCGTTTAGTGTAGCTTTTTATGGTCTTGGTATCTTTCTGAATTGAACACGACCTAAAAGCTGGGTAAAAAAGATAAACTGTCTGCTCTTCATCAAAGACTGTGCCAGTTTCCTATTTTTACTGGGCTTTTGACGGTCTTTGTATCTTAGATAAACATTTTTCTGAGTAGGGTTTGTTTGCTTTCTTTGAGCTGGTTGACTTTTTCCTCTTGCTTGGCAATGACCTTGTCTAGGTCTTGGAAAAAAGAACCGATGGCTTGTTGTTCTAGGAAAGCAGGAAAGGTAATGATAACTTTTTTTAATGAATTTAACTGTATATTTGGAAGTCCAGAACCAACTTGTAACGAATACAATTCTTGTTGCTGTGATTCTAAGAGGGCTAAAACATAGTAAATATCATTTTCTAATTCATCAATTGTAAAATTATGGCCCCCAGACCAATATTTCCCATCAAAATAATTCACAAATCCAGCTGAGGCTCCACCTTCAGATATCATTATATTCCCCTCACGATTGAACTCATCTGTATAACCAGATTCTTGTTTACCACCATTATACACTGGGTAGCAGTTCTTGCTATCTGCATTTGGGGATAGAAACTCTTTATTACGCTGAATCCCTTTAGATATTTCTACAAAATCCCCCAACTTAACTTCCTTCCACTCATTTTCAAATCCTGCGAAGCGAAGGGCTGGTTTGGTTTGTCCTTTGGCTGGGAAGAGGAGCTTGAGGTAGGTTTTCTTCTGCTCTTTGAGCACCTCCAACTTACGCTGTTGAAGGCTAATAAGCTGATCAATATCTTGGAAGAAAGAACCAATGGCAGTTTGCTCTGGAAGGGAGGGGAGGGAAATGACAGTTTCTCTAATAGTCTTTAGACCTAAATTTTTTATAGTCGTACCAGTTAAATTATTATTAAAATGTTTCACAATCTTAGGAGTTTGTAAAATGCTATATATAAATTTTCTATCAAATTCCTCAGTTGTTAAATAAGCTACGCTTTTCCCCAACATTACTTTCTCATCTCTATACCACGCTAAACTGCCTATTGTTCCATTTATAGACATCAAAATAGTATTTTTTAAACTAGTATCTGACACTGTTAATTGGTTACTTTGAACTTTTTTAGTTTCTGGAAATAAAAAAATTTTCCCATCGACAAGATTATTTCCATTTATAAAATAACAATCTCCATCTTCAGAATAAACAGGCGTCCCATGAATACCATCTCCTATTTTGGAGATACCATCACTCAACTTCTTCTCTTCCCAAGGTTCAGTATGTCCCACAAAGCGATAACTTGGTTTCCTTGTCATATTACTCCTCCAACTATTTCATCTTTATCTGTATCGATAAATTGCAATTGATAAGCTTTACGAGCCCCCCATACCTTAAGTATTTCCTTAATATTATCTTCATACTTCTCATTGAACTTGTCTACATAAATGCTCACATCCGGTGTCTGTTTAAAAATTTCTTTAAAGTACGGAGCATCCACTCCATTCTCATCCCGAATATTAAAACCAATGAAGTAGATTTCTTTGATAGAACTTAAACTTTTGAAAAACTGTATATTATCAGTTAATATACTATCAACTGGTTTCTTTAACTTATTAACAACTTCTTCCATATATGCTCCTACATTTAAAGGATTAAAATCGTCTTCCTCACCATCATGACCATGTCCAAAAACAAATTGACTCACACCAATAACGCCGTGCATATGAAAAATGTTCTGCTCAGAAATTCTATATAAATTTTCTAACGTTTTTGTATAATTAAAATTTAGAAATGTTGCATCAGAGTTTTTCAAAACTGTAGCTTTTAACAATTTATAACACGAATTTTCACCATTTCTAAGAATTCTATCAGTCCATTCAAAATATGTTTCTTCTATCCACAATTTAAATAATTTATTTAAAGAATATAATACATATTTAGCTAGAGTTTCTCCTATTTCATTAGCATTACTAGCTATTATACTGCCATCCAAATCTCTAGCGTTATATATACAATCTGTATTAACAATAGACACTTTATTAAAATCTGCTAATTTCTCTTCAAAATCAGACCAAAATTTCTCAGTTCCTGTAATTTGACCCATTAACTGATACAATAACTTATACAAATCTACATCATCTGGATATAAATCTCCCCCATCTGATCCCATTTGCATCTCAGGTATTGTATCATCATCAATTTCTTCTAGCAATATTTCTTCATCAATTCTATTTAGATATAATTTTATGGCATCTTCACTTTGCAACGACTCTAACAACTCATCCTTCCCATAAGCCTGCTGATAAACAAACTTTTTGAAATATAGATAATTTGTCTTTAAATCATGTGCTATATCAAAACCATTTCCGATAATAAATAATTTCTCCACTCTATCCCCCTTTTATATTACTCCATTTTCTTATTTCTACACTTTAGATCTTCTTTTTTGATTTCTATTCTCCAATTTTGGCAGTTTTTACACTTTAGGATGTCCATCTGTCATTTCTATTGTTCAATTTTGGCCATTTTTGCACTTTAGAACGGCAACTATGCTATTCTATTCTTCAATTTTTCCTATTTTGAAACAATAGAAGAGCTGATTTTGTGATATAATGTTAAAAAACGTTGAAATGCGAGGATGACTACATATGAACTATAGAGAACTTAGAAAAATCTACTACAGTCATCGTGACCAATATGAGGAAGAATATCAACTACGCTTACAGGGATATAGTTCCATTAGAACATCTCTTTATCCTCATTTAATGCAACGCGATACTGTCAAAACAAGTCAATACCCTTTATTTGTTACCCTGCATCTTGGGATTTCCCAACTGATGGAAACTATCTCACAGCAGTCTCAACGAATTAGCGAAATAGCTGATACCCTCCCTAAGATTGCCCACGATCAGTTTTATAAAGAACAACTCTACCAATCGATTATTTCCACAAATGAAATCGAAGGTATCCATACAACTCGTAAAGAGTTGGTCGATGTGGAGAAACTCCTAGAGGAAGACCCCTATAAGACCGAACAAATCAAACATCTTTCCACCTTGCGAATGTACCAACAAATCCTTAAGGATGAATTTCTCCAAATCCAATCACTTGAAGATATCAGAGGGATTTATGATCAATTAACACAAGGAGAAATCTCGCCAAAGGATCAACTTGATGGAGAGTTTTTTAGACAGAAATCGGTCTTTATCCAAGACGACAAGACTGGCAAAGTCATCTATATCCCACCTCAAAAGGAGGAACAGATTCAGGTTATGCTGACAGAGTGGATTCGTTTTATAAACGACCATTCTATCCCAAACCTTGTCAAGGCTTGTGCTGGACACTATTTTTTTGAAAATATTCATCCCTTCTATGACGGTAACGGTCGGACAGGCCACTATATCCTTGCCAAGTACTTGTCGAGAAAGCTCGATAAATTTTCAGGGTTAGTTTTATCCCAACAAATCAATCACCATAAGCAAGACTATTATAAGGCTTTTAGGAATACTGGTGATCATCTCAACCGTGCCGATGCTACCTTCTTCGTTGAAACCTTGTTAACTTTTATCAAGGAAGGACAGGAAAATATTATCCAAACCCTCCTTGAAAAACAAGAACAACTGCATCGCTATAAAGTTAAGATAGAGCAAACAGAAGGGCTGGAAGAAGTCGAGAAATACATCTTGTTTCTACTCGCTCAGTCCAAGCTCTTTGTCGATGATAAGAGAGATGGTATAGAAGATAGAAGCATCATCCAACTGGCCAATCAGTCCAACCATCATTACTCTAAGAAAAAGGTCAAGGATGCTTTCTTGCATCTTGAAGAGAGGGGAATTTTGACCCTAATTGGTAGAAAACCTTCCCAACATTATCTTTCTGACCATTTTTAAGCCTATCTCCCCCTTAGCGGTAGGATATCCTCTGAAATCATGCGCATATAGTCCTCTTTGAGGGCTTTTTTGTATTTGAGTTTTGGTAGTGCCTTGTCTCCATGGGCTTCCTTATAGGCGAGGTAGTCCTGAGATTCTGTGATGGCTTTTTCACCATTTTGCTTGTCGCGTCCGATGCGGTAGTTGTCCACTACGAACTGGAGTTCATCCTCTCCTATCTGCCAATAATCTGCCGTTTCACGAATCTTTTGCTGGGTAGTTAGCTCAATCATCTCATCCAACTTATGGGTTACAGACTGTCCCTGATAGCTCTTGGCATCAGCTTGGACATCCTGCCAGAGTTTGGAGATGATGCTGGATAACTTAGGATTGGATTTGTTCAAATCTTCGATATAGTTATCTACCAGACTCTTTTCCTTTTTACCGATGAGGTTTTCTCGATTTTCAATCAGGGATTGGATGAGAGAGAGGATATAGTGATAGTTTATCTCGTCGGTGCGGATGGATTCGAGCTCATACTCGATATCTAGGAGAACCCCTTCATCTTCTTGGTCTTCTTTTCTGCGTCTGCGGAGTTCTTCGATGACATTTTGATATTGGCCGGCAAAGTTCTCGATGTCTTCTAGGCTGAGACCAATCTCTCTGAGGATGACTTTCTCATCGTAGTCCGAATAGACTTGTATAGAGGATAGGAGCTTGTCAAATTCTTGGAAGGCCTTGGCAAAGCGTTTTAATTCTGCATCTGTCGCTGTATCCAAATCAGGTACCTGCTCTGGACTTGGAGCGATAGCCAGTAGTTGATGAACCTTCTCCAGAAACTTGGCCTTCTCCTCCTGCCATTCTGGGGCTAAGACACTGGTTTCGCCACCATTTGAGTAAAGGCTCAGAGCTTCATCCACTTTTTCTTTAAAGCGGTCAGGCGTTTGGAAGGTAACGATTTGACCGAATTTCTTGCCTTCATCAAAGAGGCGGTTGGTTCGTGAAAAGGCCTGAATGATATGCTGGGGTTTCATGGGCTGACGGTCCATGAACAGGGTCGATAGGCAAGGGGCATCAAAGCCTGTCAACAAGCGGTCCACCACGATAACCAAGTCCAACTGCTCTTCACGGAAGGCAAAGCGTTCTTTCTTACGGGCCAGACGGTCGTTGAGGTCACTATTGTAGGAAGCAATGGTTACTAGGCTAAAGTGGGTACCAAACATGGCATTGTAGTCTTCTAAACTCTCCTCCATGTAGGCTTGGTTGACGTAGGAGTCTGCTTCATTTTCTGTCACAGAGTAAGTAATAGCAACCTTAGGAAAGTCTGGTAAGACCTTTTTAACATTTTCCGAAATGCTTAAAGACTTTTCTCCATTTTTGACTTGCTTAATCAGGTTATAATAGGCCTGCGCACGGGCGATGCTTTTGACGGTCAAAATAGCTTCATAGGTTTTTCCTACCCCATTTTGGAAGCCGAGTTTGCGTCTTGAGCGATTGAGAATGGCATCTAAAACTGCAAGCATATGACCTTCGTCATCATAACGCTCCTCGTCAATCTCATCTTCTGCCCAACCAGGCATGGTTGTCTGATACTCTACATTAAAGCCAAGAACCGCCTTGTCATGGATGGCTTCTTTGACGGTATATTGATGGAGGCAGTCACCGTACTGCTCTTCGGTCGTCTGAGCAAGGTCTCCTTTTTGTTCACGTTTATTTTCTGTAAAGATAGGAGTTCCTGTAAACCCATACCAGAGAGAATTTGTAAAGAAATGCTCTAGGTGGCGCTGGCGTTCAGGAGTCACTGCGCGATGGCATTCATCGACGACAAAGGCTAGTTTGAGTTGTTTGATACGATTGTAGACCCTTTGGTGACGACCTTCATCAAACTGACGAATCATAGCATTGATTTTCTGGATGGTCGTCACAACGACACGGCGGTCATCAGAAGCTAGATTTTTAACCAATTCCTGTGTATCATCGGTCTCGTCGATATCGATCATATCGTTCTCTGCGTAAGACTGAAAAGAACTGGTCGTCTGCTGGTCAAGGTCTGTCCTATCAATCACAAAGATTGTCTTTTCGATAGATGGAATCTGGAGCAGATTGCGCGAAACCTTATAAGAGGTCAGGGTCTTTCCTGAACCAGTCGTATGCCAAATATAGCCCGACTGGCGCTTGCGACTGGCTTCACGGATGGCTTCAATGGCATGAACCTGATAGGGGCGCAATAAAATCAAGGCCTTCTTGTCATCATCGATGACAGAATACTGCATGACCATCTCATGAGCTCTCGGTATCGACAAGACAGACTCTGCAAAGTCAAATAGTTGAGGTTGGGGTCTATTTTCACTATCCACCCACTTGGTCAAGAAGCGTTCATTTAGCTTGTTGGCTTTGGCAGCTGCGATGTAGCGAGTGTCTGTGACATTAGAGACGACAAACATCTGAAGACTTGAAAAAATACCTCTGAACTGTCCTTCTTGGTCGTATTTCTTAATCTGACGGAAGGCATCCATGTAAGGATGAGAACGACTTTTTAGTTCGATTTGAATCATGGGCAGACCATTGATTAGCAAAGTCACATCCCCACGACGCTGGCGAATCCCTTCTCCGCCTGTGATGACTTGGTTGACAACCTCATAGCTGGATTTGCCACCAGCGACATTGTTTCTCCACAAGACTTCCAAGCGAATGGTGCCTAAACTAGCATCTTCACGTTGAACCTGCACCTTGGCAATGCCATTTTCCCCTGCTATCCACTTGGCTGCTTCGTAGAAGTTGACGAAATTGAGCTGGTTTTTGATTTGATTTTTCTCTGAATTTGTAAGGGGATGGTCTTGCAAAATGCGGACATTATTGGCTTCCAGCTTGGCAAAAAAGTTTCCCCATAGGAGGTCTTCTGTATTTAACTCAGGTCGATACACCCATTGACTTTCTCCCTTTGTCAGCTGGTTAATCAAATCCCGCTCGATAGCCAATTCCTGTTTGGTTTTGACTTTACCTGCCACAGGAATAGCAGTCTCGTCTTTGGGAGAGAGTCTCTGACTGATATGGAAATCCTGCAAGGCTGCTTGATTGAGATGTTGCAATTTTTTGAGAAGATCTTGCTCCGTCCCTTTTATGGCTTGATAGCCTGCTGTCAATTCTTTATCTGCATCTAGGTAGTGATGCGGGTTCTTCTTTATTTGGATATAGCCCTGCACCAAATCTTCTAAACGTCTCAGCTGAATAGCAAGCTGGTTCTGGAGTTCCTGAGAATTGCTTCCAGATGCTTCTTTCTGGTTGATAGCCTCTAGGTATTCTACGATGGCAGTATAACTAGCCTGCAACTCAGGTGCTGAAACGATGAGTTCTTGTTCTAATTCTTTTGATAAGGTGTAAATCATTTATATCCTCCACTTCTATCAGGCAAAAAGCCCACCAAAAACATTGGTAGGTTTTGAAAATGGGTATAAGGACTCGAATGTAGCTCTCTGCAAGGGACTTATTTGCTTAAATCTGACAACCATAGGGACTCTTCCTTTTCATTCATCCAAGGCGTTGCGACATCGAACAAACAGCGCCTTTACTTCCTTCCATTGTACCATAAAAGACTAGTAGTGAAAAGGTTTTCTAAGGTATTCTCTCTAAATCTAGCCAGAATTCCCTGACCTTCAAACTTCTACTAAAATAATACACAAGTCCCTTGCAAGCTATACTTACAAGGGACTTGTGTATTATTCTTGTACTTCTTTCTGGGCGGCCTTGCCTTGTTCTAGAAGAGCTTGGACCATTTTCTCATCGCGTAGTTTGACAGAATCGTTGATCATTTCTGCGGACTTGACAATGGTTGTTTCTAGTTGGGCACGTTTCTGACGACCCAATTCAATAGCTGCGACGATACCTTGGTTTTGAGCGACCAGACTTTCAGCCAGTTTAGTAACCGATTCGACAGCGACTGTCGGGCTTTGTGCAATTCTCTCCATCTGCGGAATCACTTCCTTGCTGGTTTCAGCTAGCATCTGAAGGGCAGCATTATTGGCATTGACAATGGCATCTGCCACGACACCTGATTTCATTGATTGTTGCAAAATACCAAGTTGGGCAATAGAAAGCTTCATTGTCGGAATCGTATTACGACGAAGCATGCCCAATTTTTGGCGCATATCAGATGACACCTTCACAAGATTGCGCATCTGAGGTGTTGTTGCCCAGGCAACATAGAGACGGCTGACATACTCAGTATGTTGTTGTTCAAGAGTATTGACCACTTCAGCCATACGGGCCAATTCTTGTGACTTGGTTTGGTATTCTACCGTACTTGTATCAAGTTGGTCAGCTTGGGCCTTCAGTTCGGCAGCGCGTTTGCCAGCTTCTGTCTGACTAGCTTCGATAAAGGAAATCACTCCCACTAGATTTTCAATGGATTTAGTATTGTCCTCAATCAACATCTCAGCTGAAACGATATTTCGAGCTAAGACATCTTCTTGCTTGACCACTGCGGCAGCCATACCATCGAGCTTTTGCTCCACTGTTTTTGAATCAAAGTAAAATTCTTGTAGGGTATTCTTGCTCTTGTTAAACAAGCGTTGCAAAAAGTTTGGTTTTTCTTCTAACTCAGCAATTTCAGCGTTCTTGTATTTGACTACAAAGCCTTGCAACTCACGGTTGGTATTCTTGAGTAAGTCATCCACTTGGGGAATCTGCAGTTTCTTTTGCTCTGACAAGATACGATTGACCGTATTATTCACACCTTCTACAGCAGATTGGCCAAAATCTAAAAGAGCATTTTGATTTGTGACAAACTGGTCTACTAACTGGGGCACGTGCGCCTTGATTCCTTCTTGCTGCTCAGGGCTCAACTTTTCAAGGAAGGTCAAGGTCTTGTCTGAGCCAGTATTTGTCTCGATGATTTGGGTTGTTTTATCCACCTTAGCTACCGTATTATTGGCAATCTGGTCAATATCAAAATTAAATTCTGTCATGGTTACTCCTTTGTTTCTAACCTATTCTTTACGATCTTTTTCTAGGATACGCAGACTGATATCAAAATCACGCATATCTGTTTCATTGAGTTCTCTCAGGACTTGGTCCAGCTCAAGGTCAAATTGTTCGATAGCTGCTTTAGCTTGTTGCAAACGTTCTTCGGCTCGATTATAGTTTTTAGGATTGGCCTTAATCTTTAAATAGCCTTCTAAAATCGTTTGGAATTTCTCCATCTTCAAACTATGAATGGCAGTCAATTCTTCCTTATCCCCCTCAGCAGAGGTGGCAATCTTGTCTAAAATTGCCTGATGGTCAATGGCAATATTGGCCAAGGTCTGGGATAATTCTGGAGCTAATTCCTCTGGCTCCGCATTTTCAATATCTACCTGACTTTCTCTATCCAAACGTTCTAGCTGAACATCGATAGTTGCCCGTACTGTACGAACCTTTTTATCAATACGATTATAGACATCATCATCGATATAGGACTTGAGACGATCCGCCTCCTGATGGATTTCTCGCAGTTCGATTAATACTTGATTGGCCAGACTTTTATATGAATCCGAGCCTTTTTCTACTAAAGTTTCCTCTAATTGCTGAATATCCTTGTCCGCCTGACGAATCCGAGCTTTTAAAAGCTCAATCCGATCATCTAGAGAACGATCCTGCAAAAGAGGATAGCGTAAGCGTTTGTAAAGACGATAACCACCATATCCTAGCAGGACACAAGCCTCAAGTGGAAGAACATATTGAACCAAAAGGCCCAACAAGAACAAGAAGCCCCAAAAATAGAGACAGCCTTTCCAAAAACCATTACCCGATTTCATAAACATTCCTTATTTTCAATTTATAAGTCTATTTTAGCACAAAAGACAAAAATGAGGGCGGAAATCCCCTAGAAAAGAGTTGATTTCTTTGCTGTAGAATGGAAGCTAGTAGCGCGTGGGCTAATTTCAGTAAAGCGGACTCAAATCATAAACACACTCTGAGGAATATCAAAACAAAAGCTTGAAATATCGAAAGGGTTGTGTTAGAATGAGAGCATAAAGGGAAAATAATGCTTCTAGCATATATAACTAAAAACCCCCACCGTGCCACCGATGGGGGTTTTTGCTACCCTCTAAAAGGGTTAAATGCTACTTGCTACGTCTCTTTATCCATAGCTTGAAAAGCTCAGATAGTACGTTAACAAGTAACGGAGCTAGAAAAAGGGAAAGTAACTCTAGCATACATAACACCTCCCTTCATTAAACTGAGGAGGCCAAAATATTATATCACACCAGATTTATATCATCAACATCGCGTATAAAAAATAAAAACTTGAAATATCGGGGGAGTTGTGTTAGAATTAGTCTATAGTGATGATAATTGTCTAACAAGGCAACAAAAAGCCCCAACGTTCCAGCGTTGAGGTTTTTTTGGCTTATTGCCCCTTAAAGGTTATTTCTTGCGTGAGTTAAGCCATTTCTCAAACAAGGTTGTCAAAATATTGACTACTAAGGGTGCTAGAAAAATTGTGATGATAATTTCTAACATCGGCAACACCTCCCTTCATTAAACTGAGGGGGCCAAAACATTATATCATACCAGATTTATATCATCAACATCGTGGCATTCCCAAACAAAAACGCCTTCATGTAGGTGCTATTTTTTCTTGAACAAGCGGATGTAGTCCTGTTTGCTATGAATAATATCTGATATAAAGACAGCTTTTCTATCCTCTAAAATATGATAGAAGGCTAGGTAATCGCCTAAAATGATGCATCGAGTTTTGTGGGGTGGGTATATAATACTTCCTACTCTTTCGTCAGCATCAAATCCCGCTTCTGGGAAGACTTCAAGACGCTCCAAACCATAAAGAATATTCTTAACTGTGTTTGCTCCTGCCTGTTCTGAAAAGTAGTTAGCTGAGATATAATCTTTAATACCTCTTAGCTGTTCTTGTACCGTTTCGGAGATAATAAGGCTATATGCGTTCTCGTTAAATTCCAAGGTTAGCCCTCACTTCATCAAGGCTGTAAGTCTTTCCATGTTCTAAATCCTCAAAGCTACAGGCAATTTCGGCACGCAATCCTAATAGAAGTTCTTCTCTTTCTTTGTCTACTTGAGTTTCAAATGGCAAGGCTTTATTTTCTACAATGTGTTCTAAAAACAAGTTAAAACTGGCTGTCATATCAAGATTTTGCGCTGTGATAATAGCTTTAGCCTTTTCTAACAAGTCTCTGTTAGTCTTAAAATTTACCTGTGTGTTTTTTTCTAAAACATTCATAGTAGTACCTCCTTTTAGACTATTATATCACTTTAAACTATACAGGTCTAGTTCCGTATAGCTACCTATAACTGTACATTAAAAAGCTATTTTAAAAACAAAAAAAGCACTAAGGGGAAGCGCCCAAAAATGCTTAATATCAGGAACTTAAAAATGATGAGTTCAGCAGGCAAAAAACTAGCACAGCCAAGCGGTGTTTTTTCTATTACAATTATAGTTTTCAGGAGCCAATCTAGGAATATTTAAATGAAATGTAAGTAATTATCACTAATAAAATAATCAATGAAAAATAAAATGAATGACGTAAATAAAAATGCTTCCACTTGTGCGAACAACCCTCTTTGCATTTACTGCTCATGCAGTTTCCAATTTCCTTATTGGTGATTCTAGCAATCCATAATAACAATGAATACATCAATGTTATTACACCAATTAACATCAGACATGAAATTATTATCATCTTAGAAAGATTCATATTTAATAAATCATCTCCGATATCAAAAACAGCTCTTGCTACTTCAATGCCTCCAAACATTACAAAAACAAATGCTGAAAAAATCCCTAAAATTGCTATGAAATCCGTGTAGATAGATGATTTTGTTTGTTCAATATCGTCAGATTGTTCCTGTACAGTTTTAAGAAGTTTATTAGAGTTGGCTGATTGCCCCTGTATATATTTAATAAAATATTTAGCTTGACTTAGTTGGCTTTTAGCTTCTGTAAGAGTATTATTAGAGGCGTCTGATTTTTTCTTTACATCTTGAAGAATTAATCTAGCTTGGTTTAGTTGGCTATTGACATCTTTTAACCCCTGCTCCACTTCCTTAGCAACCCTTGATATATAAGATTTCTGAATTTGAGATAAGCTATAATTAGAACTTATTTTCTTAAGGTTCTTATCTAGTATTAATTTCTTAGCGTTATCATCTGCTTCTATAGTTGAAGATAAATAATCGATGTTCCTATTTAACGTTTCATTGAGCTCATTGCTATTTTCATTCTGGTATACAAATTCAGCAATATAATCGTATGGAATTACTAAATTTTCCTCAGTTAAATTATCTTGAAGCGATTTTACAATACCATCATCATGATTAGAGATATCACCAACTAAAAGAAGTTGGATAAAACTTGTACTTATCTGAGCCATTCTAACTCCTCTGGATGGTTGTTAAAATAATTCAATATCTCTTCATTTGTGTATTTTATCCCTTGAACACCATCACTAATTAACTTTTCGTACTTTTTCCATGGTTCCTGTTTATGAGTTTTCTCCACTATATCAAAAATATCTACATCAGAAAATCTATCAATAACTTTCTTTAACAAATTAGCATCAAGTTCTGGAATATCTTGTGGTTGATACTTAAATATTTTTATGTTTCCTAATGAATTATTTTCTATATTCTCAAAATGAAAATATTCTTTAACAATATCCTGTTTTGTTATTTGAAAAGCTCCGAATCTTTTATATTCATGATATACACTTGGTACAACGGGACCATATTTCCATTTCTCCATTTGTTCCTCAAAAAGAGGATTTTTAGTGTCAACAATTTTAATTACATTGGCAAAATATAATATTTTTTGTAATATGAGGTTGTTAATTGAATAGCTCTTATCGTTAGAATATTCAATTATATAGTTCGCAATAAATAATGGTGGTTGCATTACTGAATCTCCTTTTACTCTTATTATATCACGTAGTTTAAGGACTACAAAACATTTTAGTATTTTTCTTTCTCAATACCCAAACAATAAAACACTAGCAACTCGTTTAAACACACGTTTCAAACATGCTGGTGTACCTAATATTGGATTCCATGGTTTTAGACACACACACGCTAGTCTCTTGCTAAACTCTGGTATACCATATAAAGAATTACAACACCGTCTAGGTCATTCTACACTAGCTATGACTATGGACACTTACAGTCATCTCTCCAAAGAAAAAGCAAAAACAGCCGTCTCATTTTATGAGAAAGCTGTGAGTTCGTTATAAGTGATGACAAAAATGATGACAAACCCAGAAATCAACATTTTAAGATAAAGCAAAAAGCCCACTGTTGTAGGCTTCTTACAATATAAAGTCTTATCTTAAAGCATTTTGTTGTAGAATTCAACGACAAGTGCTTCGTTGATTTCTGGGTTGATTTCGTCGCGTTCTGGCAAACGAGTCAATGAACCTTCCAATTTTTCAGCGTCGAATGATACGAATGCTGGGCGTCCAAGAGTAGCTTCTACTGCTTCAAGGATTGCTGGAACTTTCAATGATTTTTCACGAACTGAGATCACTTGACCTGGAGTTACGCGGTATGATGGGATATCAACGCGTTTTCCGTCAACAAGGATGTGACCGTGGTTTACGAATTGACGAGCTTGACGACGAGTAGTCGCAAGACCAAGACGGTAAACAACGTTATCCAAACGACGTTCCAAAAGAAGCATGAAGTTGAAACCTAGGATGCCGCCTTTGATTTTTGTAGCTTGTACGAACAAGTTACGGAATTGTTTTTCACCTACACCGTAAGTGAAACGAAGTTTTTGTTTTTCAGCCAATTGCAAACCGTATTCTGATAATTTAGAACGGTTGTTTGGTCCGTGTTGTCCTGGTACGTAGTTACGACGTGCCAATTCTTTACCTGTACCTGTAAGTGAAAGGCCAAGGCGACGAGCTTGTTTCCAAGATGGTCCTGTATAACGTGACATGTGAATGTCCTCCTGATATAAATAATATTTCGGTGGAAATAGTCACTTAGAAAGCCCTGATTCGTGCAGATGCCCTTCGCCTAAACAGCCAAGGTTACTTATCATAAGACACCTGTTGACGAGCTTCATGCTTTCCTGCTGATATTTCACACAAAATCCATTTTACCATGAATGGCTAGATTTGTAAAGGGGTCTTAAGCTTTATTTTCACTGCCAGAGAGGTTTGTAACTTCTCAAAGTAACTTCCACTTGCCTGACCAAAGTGGAAATTAGTCTAAAACGGATTTTTATGGTGGAATTAAGTGTGAGACGTTTGAGTTAGAAACGAGGTCTACTATGACAAAACATAAACACCTTACCCTTTCAGACCGTAATGATATCCAATTAGGTTTAGAGCGCAGTGAAACCTTCAAAGCTATTGGACAATCCATTCTAAAAGACCCGACTACTGTTTCTAAAGAAGTCAAACGAAACAGACAAGTCCGAGAGTCTACATGCCATAACCTTCCTTGCCCTCTACTCGACAAAGTTCCCTTTGTCTGTAACGGCTGCCCTAAAAGAAGACAGAATTGTGGCTATAAGAAGATCTTCTACCTCGCTAAGCAAGCTCAAAAACAATACGAACAAACTCTTGGCGAAGCTCGTGAAGGAACTCCCCCTCAATTCCAAGACCTTCTGGGACATGGACAAAGTCATTTCTGATGGGGTTAAAAAAGGACAACACATCTATCATATTCTCAAAACTCATAACCTTGATGTCAGCTCCTCAACTGTCTATCGACACATCCGAAAAGGGTACCTATCTATCGCTCCGATTGATCTTGCCAGAGCCGTTAAATTCAAAGAAAGACGAAAAAGTAAGCTACCTTCCATCCCTAAAGAAGCTAAAAAAGGCCGTTCCTATGAGGATTTCCAAAACTATTTAGCACTGAATCAACTAGACTCTTGGCTGGAAATGGACACAGTTATGGGGAGAATGGGAGGTAAAGTCCTACTCACCTTCAATCTATCTTTCTGTAACTTTATCTTCGCTAGACTTCTGGATAATAAAACTGCCCTTGAGGTTACCAAACATCTCTATGACATCAAGAACACTCTTCACCAAGCGGACAAAGATTTCTTCCAACTCTTCCCTGTCATTCTTACCGATAATGGTGGAGAGTTTGCCAGGGTTGATGACATCGAAATGGATGTGCGAGGAGAGAGTAAACTCTTCTTTTGTGACCCTAATCGCTCTGACCAGAAAGGGAGAATTGAGAAAAATCACACGCTGATTCGCGACATTCTACCTAAAGGAACTTCTTTTGACAATTTAACTCAAGAGGACATCAATCTCGTCTGCTCTCATGTCAACAGCGTCAAACGTGCTGCTTTGAATGGAAAGTCAGCTTATGAACTCTTTGCCTTTACTTATGGAGAAGAAATTCCTAAGCTTCTCGGCATTTCTAAAATACCTGCAGAAGACGTCTGTCAGTCTTCTAAATTACTCCAACATAAGTTCTAAAAACTAACCTAAAACCCTATTCAAACGTCTCACACTAACTTCCACCATAGCGGAACTTAATCTGAAACGCTTTCAGATAAGAGGATTTTGTGCGCTCTTTTTTTCGATTCATTTTGGCTACAAAAGCAATAAAATCAAGCATTAGTAAAACCAGTGGAACTTACCCTGACATGGATTTCCACTGGTTTTTACAATTTTTATCAGATTAACTTCCACTTCTACTAGCGGTGGAACTTAGTTTGGGAATTTACCCCAGAGAGGTTAAGAAGGAGGGTAAAGGTGCTTCCGAGGCCGTACTGGCTAGTAACTGTGATTTCTCCACCCAATTGATGGGCCAATTCACGCGCAATCGCAAGACCTAAGCCATGACCACCTGTTTTCATATTACGCGAAGTCTCTACACGATAAAGGCGTTTGAAAATATTCTCCAAATCCTCTGGGGCAATGCCCTGTCCCTCATCCGTCACACTGATTGAAAGCTGGTTCTTCTCCAGCTTAGCCACCACTTCCAGCTTGGTTCCTGGAGCAGAGTATTTAAAAGCGTTATTGACCAGATTCACCAAGATACGAGAAAGCTTAGCATAATCTCCCTCAATCCGGGCAGACTCTGGGATTACCTGCAAGTGGACATCTCTTCTTTCTTGCTCAATCAAGAACTGAAATTCACTCATGCACTCAATCAAGAGCTGGTCCAGAAAAATACTGTCCTTGCTGGTAGTTTCTACCTGATTTCTAGCTGTATTTAGAGTCAAAAAATTCAACTCTTCAACCAGTTTATTGAGTCTTTCCGTCTGGCGCCCAATAGTTGCTAGATAATGGTCCTGTTCTCCTTCCTTGATAACCCCATCCAAAATCCCTTCTACCGTCGCTTGGATTGAAGTGATGGGAGTCTTAATATCATGCGAAAGTTGAGCAATCATCAAGCCCTTTTCTCGTTCGCTTTCTTCCAAGGAATCAAAGCTTGCCTGCAAATCATGGGACATTTCATTAAAAGCTTGCCCTAATTGTTGAAATTCTAAAGGGCCTTGAACCTCCAGATTTGAAGGAAAATCCTTGTCCGCTACCCGCTTGGCATGTTCCTTGAGTTTGCCCAACGACGTAAAGACCGGTGATAGGAGAAAGAGACTAATCCCAGCACCGACAAGGCTGGCAACGATGGTCATCCCAAGCAAAAAGTAAATCTCGCTTTTCTCAATCAGCATTTTTTGAACAGCCCAAAAAACAACCAAAATGGTTAAGAGGGTTGAAATAATATATCCAACCAAAATATAACTTTTTAGTTTCATGTTTGTCCTCTCGGTTTCTCTATCTTATATCCCAACCCCCAAACGGTCTTAATAGTGGGCGTTTGGTCACTACTATATTTTGCCAACTCCTGTCGAAGAGCATGGATATGCACATTCAAGGTATTGGTATCATCCACATAGTCTTCTTGCCAGACCTTTTCATAGAGGTCTGTCTTGGAGAAAACTCGCTCTGGATTGCTAGCTAAAATCCACAGCAATTCAAATGATTTAACAGTCAAATCCAGCATTTCTTCTTCTATTTGAACTTCATGACTACTATGATTCATTTTCAGATTACCAAGGGAAATCAGCTCTGTTTCGCCCCCACGATGAAGGCGGCGCAAAATATTATGGACCCGCAAAACCAGCTCACGAGGGCTAAAGGGCTTAGCAATAAAATCATCTGCTCCCAAGCTCAGACCGTAAATCTTGTCCTGTTCACTGGTCTTAGCAGTAATAAATAGGAAAGGCTGCTCTGGTGATAAGTATTGAACTTCACTGATTAAATCATAACCATCCATCCGAGGCATCATGACATCTGTGATAATCAAATCAATCGGTTTTTTCTTGAACAGCTCTAGCGCTTCCAGTCCATCATGGGCTACCAAGACCTGATAACCTGCCTGAATTAAGTATCTCTGATGAATATTGGTGATTTCTACCTCGTCGTCAACGAGTAAAATTGTCTTTCCCATCTGTCTCTCCTTTGATAAAAACAGTGCTATACTGCTTTAAGTATAACACTATTTCTATTGTTTTACGATGATTTTAATCTGCTATTGAAAGAAAGTCCTGATTGCTGATTGAGTTGGTAAACTAGCCTTAGTCAGCCCACTATCCATCATTTATTTCCTTAGCTGATTAGTTTTCTTCTTTTTTGTTTTTCAAACCTAGACCACCGAGTAAACCTGCAAGTGCAAGCCCAAGGAAACCAATACTTGCCATTGATGTTTGAGCTTCACCAGTATTTGGTAGCATAGCTTTATCATCTGACATCATCTTGTCTGACATCATCGTATCAGACATCTTGTTAGCAGAAGCAGCCATGTTTTCACCTGCCATCGTATTGGTAGAGCTTGTCATAGTGTCAGCAGGCATGCTATCTGTAGTACCTGGAGCTGGAGTCTCAGTCTTCATACCTGATTTTTCCATTTGGTCATTTGCTGGCATTGCTTTATCAGTCTCTTTGGCTGGTGCCATCATGTCCTTATGGTCAGTAGCTGTTTGATGAGTCGCACCTGTAGCATGACTGTGATTCATCGGAGTCACGCCAGAGCCAGAGTTAGAAGGTGAGAAAGAACCATTCGCTGTGTCTGATGTTTCTTTAACATTTATCTTAATAGTAACTTGTTTAGTTGCTACGACATTTGTCAAGTCAGCTTTACCATCTTTGTTACCGTAAACTTTAACAGTAGCATTGTAAGTCTGAGTACCATTAGCACGAAGCTGATCGATTAAAGCTTGACCTTGTTTACCAACAGTATTGCCATTTAAGTCTACTTCATAGAAATATTGACCTTTTGTTTTCACATTTTCTCCTAATGGAGATAAAGCAGGATTTTTAGCTACACCATTATCAGACCATGGAGCCTTGTCAGAAGCTTTTAGTAATAGACGAGTCAACATACCATCACCAGCGAATAGTTCATAAGGAATTACTTGGTTTACACCGGCTGTGAATGGACCTTTTCCTTCAGCTTTTTCAAGATAAGCAGCAGGAACATCGATACTGTCTTTAATGTTATCTTTAACAGCTTTTTCGACAGTTTCTTTAGCAACTAATCCATTGATGTTGATGTCTACATTTTTAGTAGCAACTAGATTAGTCAAGTCAGCTTTACCGTCTTTATTTCCGTAAACTTTAACAGTAGCTTTATAAGTTTGAGTACCATTAGCACGAAGCTGATCAATTAAAGCTTGACCTTGTTTACCAACAGTATTGCCATTTAAGTCTACTTCATAGAAGTATTGACCTTTGGTTTTCACGTTTTCTCCTAATGGAGATAAAGCAGGATTTTTAGCTACACCATTATCAGACCAAGGAGCCTTATCAGAAGCTTTGAGCAAGAGACGAGTCAACATACCATCACCAGCGAATAGTTCATAAGGAATTACTTGGTTTACACCGGCTGTGAAAGGACCTTTTCCTTCAGCTTTTTCAAGATAAGCAGCAGGAACATCAATACTGTCTTTAACGTTGTTTTCAACTGCAGAGTTAACATCGCTTCTTGTTACAAGACCGTTCAAGGTAATATTTACTTTACGTTCCTTGACAACCTTAGTCAAATCAGGTTTATCTCCGGCTGCTTCATAGACAGTTAGGGTAGCTACATAGGTATTTGTACCATTAGTACGAAGTGTATCTAATAAATCCTGACCCTGCTTACCTGTGGTGTTACCATTCAAAGATACTTGATAGTAATACTTGTCATCAGGTAAATTTTTCACTGGTGGAATTTTCTCGTTTTGAGCGACACCGTTATCTGACCATGGAGCCTTGTCAGATGCTTTGAGCAAGAGACGAGTCAACATACCATCGCCTGCGAAAAGTTCATATTTAAGTGGTTTGTTTACACCAGCCAAGAAAGGACCGGGAACTTTGGCTTGTTCTAGGTAGCCCGCTGGGACATCAATACTGTCTTTAACATCCTTATCGACAGCTTTTTCAATATCTTCTGGAGTTGCTTGTGTCCCTGCCACATCATCTGTATCTACAGCGTCTTTTAAGACATCTGTTAGCTCTGGATTTTCTTGAGCTTCTTCACCTTTTTCAAAAAGTGTATCCAGACGAGAAGGGCTTGTTTCCTCGCTCACTTCAGTTCCTTCTGTAGTTGTCGGAAGTGAATTCGTATTTCCAGCAACGGCCTCAGGTTTCGCTTCAGCAAGAACGGTGTCTCCCTGAGTTTCTGCTAAGTCACCCTCTTTCGTTACCGATTCCCCTTCAGGTAAGACTTGAGCAGGGGTTGGATTGACCACATCGGCACGTACAGAACTTGGCTGACCAACTAGGACAAAAAAGCCACTTGCCACAACAACTGAGGCAACACCGACACTAAGACGGCGAATAGACCAACGAGTATATCTTTGATTTGGATTGAATTTCATAGGATTCTCCTTAGAGTTTTTCTTTATTTGATGACTCTAGTATAATCTCCTAAAATTAAAAAGGATTAAGAAAAAGTTAAAATTTTTCTTAAATCCCTCTTATAAAATACTTATATCAATTAAATCCATAAACAGATTTGGTGATTTGATAGACAACATTGGACAGTTTGCGAGCTGGCAAGACAGAATGTTTGGTCAAACGGCTGAGCATGGTCTTGCGGATAGCCTGAAAAACCTCTGGATTTTCCTGCTGAATATAGGTCCACAGCTCCCGTTTTTTAGCAAGATGCTCTGCTGTGCCTGCTCGGTTGAGCAGGGCACTGGAAATCACCGTCGTAATCTCAATATGATTCAGCAAATATTCTCGCATTTTGGGGTGACTCACTTGGGATAAATCAAGCTGGTCTACCAAGAGTCGATTGACTTTCAGTTGCTGATCAATGCGCTTAATCATCACTTGCTCATTGACAGACTGGTCCTCACGCCCAATCAAATAACGATAGAAATCGACAGGTAGATAGTACATGGTTTTGACCTGCTGAAGGGGTGTAAAGACAAAAAGATTATCGACATAAAAAGTATGCTCAGGCAATTGGAACTGGCTCGCTCGCAACAAATCTGTCCGGTAAATCAGCGAGTGCATCATGATATACTGGCCTTTTGAGAAATTTCCGACCTGATCCCAGCCAAAAATCTGCTGGACAGGCAAGACTGACTCGTAACTCATACTCTTCTTACGAGACTGACCTTCCTTTTCATAGACAAAATTAGTCACAAAGGCATCAACTTCCTGCCCCTCACTCTCTAGTTCCTGCAAGGTTTCAAGAATTTTCAAATAAGCACGAGGATCCACCCAGTCATCACTATCAACTACTTTAAAATAGCGCCCAGAAGCCTCCGCCAAGCCGCGATTGACAGCACCTCCATGGCCTTTATTTTCCTGATAGATGGCTCTAACGAGGTTAGGATACTTGCTAGCTAAACGCTCAGCGATTTCCTGAGTCTGGTCCTGAGACCCGTCATTGATAATCAAAATCTCAACTTGCTCACCACCAATCACTAACGACTCCACACAGTAATGAAGATAGACTGCTGCATTATAGCTAGGAATGGCGATAGACAATAACTTCATAATCTACTCCTTTAGGGGACTGATTTTTTCTTATACTCAATGAAAATCAAAGAGCAAACTAGGAAACTAGCCGCAGGTTGCTCAAAGCACTGCTTTGAGGTTGCAGATAGAACTGACGAAGTCAGCTCAAAACACTGTTTTGAGGTTGTGGATAGAACTGACGAAGTCAGTAGCCATACCTACGGCAAGGCGACGTTGACGTGGTTTGAAGAGATTTTCGAAGAGTATTACTCTCTCTTGTCACTTCTTTCTATTTTACCATAAAGTCCAGCTTCTGAAGGACTTTTACTAGAATACAAGGGTTGCTGTCTCTATTTGCTATCTTGGACATCAAAAAAGAGGGGATTCCCCTCCTTACGAATTCAATTCTGCCAAGTCGTCTAGATACTGGTTGTTAATGACTGCCAAGATATAGGCATCTGCTTTCAAGAGGTCATTGGGTCCAAACTGGACATCCAGTTGTGAATTTTCCTGTTCACGAAATCCTAGGACATTGAGATTGTATTTCCCACGTAGATCCAGCTGGCTCAGGCTTTGACCTGCCCAAACACTAGGAATTTTCATCTCTACGATAGACACATTTTTGTCCAGCTGAAAGACATCAACATTGTTATGAAAGAGAATGGTCTGCGCTAGAGACTGGCCCATTTCATACTCAGGTGAAATCACCGAGTCAGCACCGATTTTTTCTAGCACCTTCTTAGCTGTCTGGCTTTTGACCTTGGCAATAACCCTTGGTACCCCTAGACTCTTACAATGCATAACTGCAAGCACACTCGACTCTAGATTTTCCCCTGTTGCGACGACAACCGTATCACAGGTATCAATTCCAGCGGTTCTGAGGAGTTCCTCATCTGTAATATCGCCCACAACTCCACGCGCCAAAACAGGCTCAAATTGATTGATGCGCTCGGCGTGGTCGTCAATGGCAATGATATTCATATCTTGCTTGGCTAGAGCCGTCAGGACACTACTCCCAAAAATCCCCAAGCCTAAAATTCCAATCGTACGATCTGACATCGTTCTTCCTTTCTTATCCAATACTAATATCTGCTTTCATATACTGAATCAAATCTTTCTTATCCGGCTGGTAATCCGCTAGACTAACCAGCAAGGTCAAGGGACCGATACGGCCGATAAACATAAGCAACATGACAATGCTGAGGGCTAGCTTGCCCAATTCTGGTGTCAAATTTGCCGTTACCCCAACTGTCGCAAGGGCTGAAATGGTCTCAAACATGAGGTAGATAAATCGCGGGGTTCCTTCTGCCGTAATTCCCAGCAACATCAAGCCCAACAAGAAGGTCATCAAAAAGATAATGAAGACACTAAAGGATTTTTGGACTGTTCGGGTTTCAATGGTTCTCTGCGCAACATTGGCATGAGGCAAGCCCAGCAACTCACTACGAGCAAAGACCAACAAGACAAAGAAGGTCGTAATCTTGAGCCCCCCAGCCGTCCCTCCAGGCGCACCGCCGAGAAACATCTGTAGGATATAGATAAATAAAGTCACAGGCCGAGCTTGGGTGTAGTCAATAGAGGCAAAGCCAGCTGTTCTCATGCTGACGGTTTGGAAAAAGCTAACCAGCACTTTCTCTGGGACACTGAGATTGCCAATGGTTCCAGGATTGTGCCACTCCGTAAAGAGTGTAGATACTGTCCCAAACAGCAAAATCCCTGCAGTTAAGAAGAGAACCAGCTTGGTGTGGAAACGTAGACGGCGTTTTTTCTTCTTGTCAAACTGGGTTGCCAAGTCAAACCAGACCATAAAGCCGAGACCACCCGTGATAATCAAGCCGGCAATGACCAGATTGATCAAGGGATCCGTCTGAAAAGCCACTAAACTGCTACTGCCGAAATTATCAAAACCAGCATTACAAAAGGCTGAAATGGCTAAAAAGATAGAGGTAAAAATGCCTCGTCCCCAGCCGAACTCAGGAATAAAACGGAAACTTAGTAGAAAGGCACCAAAGCCCTCCACCAGAAAAGTCGTCAAAAAGATGGAACGCATAAAAGACTTCAAAGACTTACTTTCCCCATAACTAAAACTCTCCTGAATGGTTTCACGACTACGCAGACTAAGCTTTTGCTTACCTTGGATATAAAAAATCCCGATAAAGGTCATGAGCCCCAGACCACCAATCTGTATCAAGAGCATACAAATCAACTGACCCCAAATATTATAGGTGGTAGCCACCGGTTGCGTAAAAAGGCCGGTTACACAGACCATGGACACCGTCGTAAAGAGATGGTCAAAATAAGTGGCCTGAGAACCACTTGCCTGAACAAAAGGCAAACTCAAAAGAAGAGAGCCTATAAAAATAACTCCAGCGAAACTTAAAAAAATGCGACGAGCAGACGAAAGTCCGCCAAAGACCCTTTCAAGTTTTTTCACAAATAATTTGAATAACATACATCCATTGTACCATAAAAAGAAGAAGAGTAGCTAGATCTGAAAGGCAATCTCAAGGCAGAGTTCCAAAGCCTTCTCAAAAGCTTCTGAACCCCAGTCACGACTATCGTACTGGTCCAAGTCTGCTAAGGAATCAGCTGTGAACAACAATTCACCCCAGAGAACCCCTCGCAGTTGGGCTACTGCCGCAAGCGCAGAACACTCCATCTCCACAACAGCACAGCCTTCCTCCTTGCGATAAACCACCTTTTCAGCCGTTTCTCGGTAAAAACCATCTGTGGTCCAGGTCATGACTTCTTCATAGGGAATCCCTCTGGCCTCCAAAACTTGCTCAATAGCAGCAATAGCCTCTGGCTGCATTTCCATATAACGAGAAGGGGCCACATAGTGATAACTGGCTCCTTCATCTCGCAGAGTCCGAACAGGGACTAGAAAGGCATTTTCTTCTATATCAGTCAGCACACCACAGGTTCCAGCGGAAATAATCTGCTCCACACCATAGCCAATCAACCAATCCATAAACTGGGCTGCTGGAGCTGAACCAACAGGAGCCTGAGCCAAACAAAGTTCCTCGCCCTTGTAATTGATGACATAAACTGGATAGGTCTTGGTGGCAGAAACAAATTCGCCGACACAGTCCGCCCCTACTTCCCTCGCATAACGGTCAATCTCCTCACCTAAAAAAGCATAGACACACTTCTTTGGCAATTTCAAATCCAGCCCCTCGTGATTGGGCATGATAACCGCCTGAGGATTATCATCAAACTCTAAAATAGGAATCGCGTGTTTCTGAATCATAACCTACCTCCTCTAATTTTGTACTATTGTATCAAAAGCTGACAGAGTGTCAAGGAATTCTCTTTAGCAAGCCAGAAATCTCCTCTTCCATACACTTGAGAAATCGTTGCACCGCTGGAGAAGTCGGTTTCTGTTTTGGCAAAGCGATTGAGGACTTATGAAGAATACAAAATCCAACAACAAAAAAGACATGAATCTGAAATAAGCAGAACATGTCTTTTTTAGCTTGTTTGAAAGTCAAGTAAATAAATCTTAGCTCTTCTAGAACTCCCTTATTTCCACAAACCACCTAAAATCTGTTTTTCTAATAAGTCTAGGTCCTCTTCCTTTATTTCTCCGTTGTCGCTAACGATATAAAGTTGAGCGAAGTAAGCCAACAATGGACCAACACAAATACGAACCATTTGAGGAATCGTTAACTCTGGATTTACACGTGGATCTGCTAGCAATTCTTTATGAAGCACTCGAAGTTTATCTTGAATAGCATTCCAGATAAAAATCTGTTCATTTTTTAGTTTCTTATTTGAAAAACTCTCCTGCAGAATGATTTTCATCAAAGCACGATTTTTTTGAGATAGCTCATACGATCGTGGACGAGATAACGAACCCTCTCTTCTGTCGTTTCAAAAGCTAAGAGTTCCTCAACAAAACTACCGAAAATGCCTGGGACTACAGGATGTAAAATAGCCGTCAGTAGATCATCCTTCGTCTTAAAATACTTAAACAAAGTTGCCTGGCTTAGTCCAGCACGCTCAGCTATGTGAAGAGTTGAGGTCCCATGGTAACTCCTAGTTGATATGAGATCCACTGCTGCCTGCATGATTTTTTTCTTTCCTTGAGGGTAATTCGCTTCTTCTAAGTAATCTTCAAACGATTCAAAAACAGTCTTATCCATCTAATCTTCACACCTTTTTAGCATTATTTATGTTGATTTCTAAACTTTACGATAACGACGCAATCCAACAATATTGAGAATTGTTAAAATGATCAAGAAAATCATTAAAACACCAAGATTTGGCAAAATATCACCAAGATTGTGTCCGTAAAGAATAATCTGGCTTATTGCATCACCAGAATAGGTTAATGGCAAAAATTTCCCCACAGTTGGAGCCCATGCTCCCATGGATGACAATGGAATAATCCCTGAGAAAAAGAGTTGAGGCATAATCACGAGAGGAATAAATTGCATCATTTGGAATTCTGATTTTGCTAGAGTAGACAAGAGAATTCCAAAAGCTAGTGCTACAAGAGCCAGTACCACATTAACTATTATAACATTTAAAATATTTCCTACAACTTCTACATCTAGTAGCCAAATTGCTGCTAAGACGACAACTGCCGTTTGAAAAATCGCAATAATACCGTAAGACAACATATAGCCATAGACAATTTCAGAACGTTTCACTGGGGTTGCTAACAAGCGATCCAAGGTTCCACTTGTGCGCTCTTTCAAAAGTGCCATACCAGAAATCAAAAAGACAAAGAAGAAGACCACAAAGCCAATTAAAATTGGAATCATACGTGCAAAGAATCCAGTATTTTTATCTCCATATTGGTAAGATTCTTTGATTTCAGGCGCCTTTGCATCTAATTTCAATTGTGGAAGAGCTTGTTTGATACGAGATAGTAACTGATCGGTGCCTTCACTGGCGATACTTGTTCGTAACACTTGTCGTATCATAGATGTCTTGGAGGCATCTGTATTTGCGTAGTCGACCTGATACTCACCGTCTTTATAAGAAATCACAGCATCGACTTTTTCATTTGCTAGCGCTTCTTTGGCCTGATCTAAGTCTTGATAAGTCTCGATGTCCACATGATCAAGCTCATCCATTTTCGTTATCAAACCAGTTGGTAGATCTTGTGTCGCTAACTTGACATTCACGGTTGTACTAGCTGAAAACATGAGGTTCATCAGCCACATAATAAATACCGGCGCTACAAACATCATAGCCAAGGTTCGTTTGTCACGAATCAATTCTTTGATAACTTTTTTAGCAATAGCAATGGTTCTCATCTTACTCTCCTTCTGCTTTCAAAAATACTTCTTCAATACTTGAAACTTGATAACTTTCTTTTAAGTGTTGCGGTGTATCAAAAGCAATGATTTTTCCACCTAATAATAAGCCGACCTTATCCGTTAACTCTGCTTCATCCATAACATGGGTAGTAACTAATATCCCAACCCCATTGTCTCTAAGCGCGAATAATTCTTTCCAGATTTTCTTCCGAAGAGAAGGGTCGATTCCAACTGTCGGTTCGTCTAAAATCAAGAGCTGAGGATTCCCCAGAAGCGCGATGGCTAAAGACAAGCGTCGCTTCATTCCTCCAGAATAACCGGATACCGTTTTATTCAAATGATCTGTCAGATCCACAACTTGAGCCACATGGGCAATTTCAGCTGTCAGATCTCTTTTGGATAGCCCTTTTAGCTGACCAAAAAATTCCAGATTTTCTTGACCTGACAAAGCCTCATATAAGGCATCTGACTGGGCCATATAACCAATATCTCCTAAAATATGACGATTGGGCATAGTATGATCCAATACCAAAGCAACCCCTCCGTCAGCTTTTTCCATCCCTAACATAGTCTTAATCATAGTTGATTTACCAGCACCAGATGGACCTATTAAGCCTATAATTTCTCCCGGCTGCAATTCAAAGCTGACATGATTCAAAACCATTTGACGACAAAAAGACTTATCCAAATCTTGTAAATGTAGCAATTTTTTCATATGCTTCCTCCTAGGTGAGTGTTTACTCACTTACTGAATATAGACCTATTATAGTGAGTGTTTACTCACTTGTCAAGAAAAAAGTTGAAATTCTTTAAAAAATAAAGCACCATATTCGTATCTGATGTTTATAATGCACATGTCTTATTTCTAAAAATGTTTTTGAACTTCCTCTCTATACTCCGAAATGGTCTTTTCTGTCCACTTTTTAAAGGCCTATTTTCCCTCTACTTTTCTCGGCTAATCCAACCATCGTCATTGCTATCGCAACTCTAATGACCTTGGTAATGGGAATTCATTTTACTCATTTTTATATGAAACAGACTAAGAAATTTTCAAGACCTAATTGAAACCAAATTAGCCCTTGGAAGTCAAAAAATCCTCGAACTCTACGCTGACCGTCTAGCAGAATCAGACCAAATGCGGCATGACATTTCTAAGAATTCGGTTAAGGGACGTAACCTACAAGCTGCTTACGTGGATGGATTTACTTTGAGAGATTTCTTCGCCTTCAACCAAGGACTAAATAAAATGGGTGACCAAGCACTTCCTTTTAAAATTCACCCTGAACATTTTGTATTTGCTGGAGTTCACGGTGGACAGGAAGTGAGGAGTTGATTGAAGAGTACGGTCAACCAACTTATCAAAAAATCTTTATCAGTCTAGATACTGAAAAAACAGGCGTTCCGGATGCCGATACAAAAATTTCTATGGCAGGTGATACTGCTACTCTCATGTCCGATACAAGCCTTGATATCAAGATGTATGGTATGCATCAGTTCAAGATGAAAAAAGGTGGACTCCGCATCAAATTAGGCGTCTTTTCCCCAGAAGCAACCCCAAGCTAGATGGAGCTCGGTCACCAAGAACACCTAGCAGTTGAATTTTTCAATTCCCTCACAATCGCCTACCAAAACAAAACATTTAAGGGAAAACTACTCAATACCTTCTTAAAATTCAAGAAATTTAAGTAAACAAAAACGGATGACTGAACAATTTAGCCTTTGAAAGCTACGATTATAAAATCCCTCGTAACATATCAATTTATCACCCATATAAAAAGATAGCCATTCTAATTGAATGCTATCCTTTTTTGTTTATCCTTGTCCACCAGGGGCTGGACCGCCAGGACCACCATTTCCTTGAGGTCCTCCATTTGGTCCACCGCCTCCAGGCATAGAATTGACAATATCAGTTTGTTTTTCGCCGTTAATGTAAATATCCCCACCTGTGTAAGTTGCTGTTCCATCAAAGTCAAAGCCTGATTGTCCTATCAATTTAATGGTTCCACCGGTAACCGTGATATTCCCGTTTGAGTCAACTGGATCTGTGTCACCTTGACCGACTTCTACAGTTAGATTTCCACCTGTCATAGTAAAGTAAATATCACTTTGCTGGGCATTTTTATTGGCTGCATTGACTCCATCATCTGTCGAGTAGACATTGATATCGCCACCATTGATCGTAATGGATTTCCCTTCAATTCCTTCAGTCGCATTCTTGACTGTGTAAGTACCACTATCAATCACTAGGTTGCCAGAAGCGTGAATGCCGTCATCGCCTGCTGTGACTGTTATGGTATTGTTCGCCAAATACATATTTCCGACAGTCATATCGTCATCATTGTCAACTTTGACACCATCTTCCTTGGCATCGATTGTCATGGTCGCACCAGTGATGTTAAGTTCATCATTGACATTAAAAGCATCGCCTACCGATGTGATGTTAATGGTTCCACCCGTGATGTGAAGGGTGTCGTTAGCCTTGATAGCATTGCTTTTCTTGCCATCTACATTGAGAGTTCCTGAACCATTGATGGTCAAATCAATCTTAGAAAAGAGAGCGGCATTTGCCTTTTCATCACTGTTAGAGCTTGAGTCAGAGAGACTGTTTGTCGTCCCTTCTGCTAAAGTGAGGTAGACATGATCGGCTGATGTCGCTGAAATAGCCACATCTGTATTGGTCATACTTGCACCTTTTAGAACAAGTTTCACATCATCAGACTTATCAGCTGCAATTTTAATTTGCACTCCGTCAGACTGACCAGAAATGACATAGGTACCTGCTTTTGAGATAGTCACTGTTGAGCCAGAAACTGTCACACCGTCTCCAGAGACACTTGCAGATGAGCCTGACAATTCAATCTTAGAGGCTGTATTTTCATCATAAGAAGTGTCGTAGTCCTTTTCTGTAAAGTAAGAAGATTGACTGTTTTTAGCTGAAGTTGTGATGGCAGTGGTATCTGCCGCTGCAGTTGTACTTGACTTGGTCGTTGACTGCCCACAAGCTGTCAGCAAGGTCAAAGCTGTTAAACTGGTTAAGATTAGAGTCCATTTTTTTGATTTCATACTTTTTTCCTCGCCTTCATTTAGCTTGAGCTTAGTTTACAGGGGAAGTCTGAAAAAAATCTAAACTTTTTCTGAAAGTTTTCTTAAGTTCAGTTTCAGTTGAGTTATCTTTAACAAAAGTTTTAGGAAAGTTCCCTAGACTAGTCACAAGCAAGTTCATACTCAATGAAAATCAAAGAGCAAACTAGGAAGCTAGCTGCAGGCTACTCAAAACACTGTTTTGAGGTTGTAGATAAGACTGACGAAGTCAGCTCAAAACACTGTTTTAAGGTTGTAGATAAGACTGACGAAGTCAGCTCAAAACACTGTTTTGAGGTTGCAGATAGAACTGACGAAGTCAGTCACATATATACGGCAAAGTGAAGCTGACGTGGTTTGAAGAGATTTTCGAAGAGTATCAACTTGCCCAGACACATATATCTTCTAATAAGATAGAGTGCTGAAACAGTTTAATAAAGGAGACAGGATTTATGAAACCAATTGAAACAAGCTTTAAACGAATTGAAACCAAATATGTCGTTACCAAGACTGACTTGGCTAATTTAATAGAAGACTTAAAAACATACCTCGTCGAGGATGACTATCCAACATCTACCATTTCTAATATCTACTTTGATACAGAGCAATTTGATATGATTCAGGATGATAGCCAAGGTACTAAGCGTAAAGAAAAGATTCGGATGCGAACCTATCTCAGTCAAGTCCAGCCAGATAGTCAGGTATTTTTAGAAATCAAATCCAAGGACAGGACTGGTGTCGGGCGAAAATATCGTCTCTTGTCGACTCTCCAGTCTATCACCCAGTTTATGACCAAAGGACAGCTGGATAGCAGCATCAAGGACCAAATGATGATTGAAAAAATCCAGCAACTCCAAGAGGAATATCAGCAATCTATCATCCCTCGTATGTATATTTACTACGACCGCTTTTCTCTCAAGGAAAAGAAAGAAATTAGTGGATTTCCCTACAATAAAATTCGTGTCACCATTGACCAAAATCTAACCTATCGTGATGAGAATGTCAGTTTATTTTCAGGAAAGGACGGTTTTCCTCTACTAAACGAGGACATTGTCATCATGGAAATTAAAGCACCTGGTAGAAAACCCCAATGGCTACAAGATATTCTCGACCAATATGGACTGGTAGAGCAGAAATTTTCAAAATACAGCTGCGCCTACCACAAGTCTCAAGGGCTGGACTATAGCCCACGACCAAGCACAGAAAGTGTAGGTACTACTTATGTCTAATCTTTTCAACTCTATTTTCAACGACACAACTGCCACTGCCAATCCTAGCCAGCTCTTTCTGGCTCTCTTGGTCAGCCTGATTTTAGGTTTGGCGCTGACCTGGGCTTACAAACACCGTACCCTCTATACACGGGAATTTGCTGTTAGTTTGACCCTACTCCCCTGCTTGATGACCTTGGTCATATTTCTGGTAAATGGCAGCTTAGGAACCTCTATCGCTGTTGCAGGAACCTTTAGCCTCATTCGTTTCCGTTCAGCTACCAGTGGCTCACGGGAACTAATTGCTATCTTCCTTGCCATGATTATCGGGCTGGCAGCAGGTACCGGCTACCTAGCCCTAGCGTTTCTCTTCACCGTCTTTATCTTAGCGGTATGGCTTCTTTTGGAAAAACAACAAAGCAAGAGCAACCACCAACGTCGCAGACTATTAACCATCACAATCGCCAACCAAGAAAATCAACTTCAAACTATCCAATCTGGACTGGCACAATTCTGTACCGAGTTAGACCTCATCTCCATTGATACCAGCAATGATGGGGAACAGGTCACCACTGTCTATGAAGTGGATTTCAAGGCTCAAACCAACGACTTTCAAATCATCAATTACCTCACTAGAGAACAGGATACTTACCAGGTTTCCCTGACCAAAAATGCTAAGAAGAGAAAGAATTTGTAATTTTCAAATCAAATAGCAAACTAAGAATCTCTTGAGTACCACCATTCTTTACCAATCAAAAAACTCCGTAGTCTCTAGCGCCATAAATCCGGCTAGAGATTACAGAGTTATTTTTTAATCTAAACTTCCTACAAGAGTATAGTATCTACTGAAAGGATATGGTATTTGTAGGGAATACTTTAAAGGATACTCATAGGAAGTAAGTATTAACTAGTTATATTAGGTTTAGTTTACCCATTCACCATTGGCATTGACTCTATAGCCATCTACAGTTGTATTGACTGCAAGGGCACCTGAACCGTCAACATAGTACCATTTGTCTGATACTTTGAACCATTGGCTTGCTTTCATAGCACCTGATGCTTCAAGATAGTACCAAGTACCTCCATCTTTAAGCCAACCTGTTGCCATTGAACCGTTAGCATTTAGGTAGTACCATGAACCATTGACTTTAGCCCAACCTGTTGCCATAGCGCCGTTAGCGTTTAGGTAGTACCATGAACCATTGTATTGGAGCCATCCTGTCGCCATAGCGCCATTAGCGTTTAGGTAGTACCATGAACCGTTGTCTTGGAGCCATCCTGTAGCCATTGAACCATCAGTCTTGTAGAAGTACCACATACCATTTTCTTGTTTCCAACCTGTTTTTGGAGCGGCTGGTTTAGCTGGTTCTACTACAGAATATGAGCTGTATGATGGAACATATGAAGGGTATGAAGGGACATATGTCGGATTAGATGGTCTTGCAGGAACAGAAGGTTGTGCTGGAGTGTCTCCAGCTGGTTTTGGAGCTGGGGCTGGAGTTTCTGGAGCTGGTTGAGATGGCTCTTCAGCTGGTTTTTCTGCTGGTTTCTCTGCCGGTTTTTCTGCCGGTTTTTCCGCTGGTTTCTCCGCCGGTTTTTCCGCTGGTTTTTCCGCTGGTTTCTCCGCCGGTTTTTCCGCTGGTTTCTCTGCCGGTTTTTCCGCTGGTTTCTCCGCCGGTTTTTCCGCTGGTTTTTCCGCTGGTTTTTCCGCTGGTTTCTCCGCTGGTTTCTCCGCCGGTTTTTCCGCTGGTTTCTCCGCCGGTTTTTCCGCTGGTTTTTCCGCTGGTTTCTCTGCCGGTTTTTCCGCTGGTTTCTCCGCCGGTTTTTCCGCTGGTTTTTCCGCTGGTTTTTCTTTAGCTTTATCTTCTTCTGCAGCTTTCTTATTTAATTCATCGATAAATTTTTCAGCTTGTTTTGCAGTTAAGCCTTTTTTGAAGCCTTCTACAATTTGTTTTCTTGTTTCATCTGATGCTGCTTTTAATGCTGCAATTGTATCAGCTTTTGCTTTTGCTTCTTCTGGACTATTAGTTTCAGCTTTTTCTAATTCTGCGATTGCTGCTTTCAATGCTGCATCATAGTTTGCTAAAAATTCTTCCTGAGCTGCTTTCTCTTCTTCTGCTGACTTTTTATTTGCATCATCGATTGCTTTTTCAGCGTCTTCTGCAGTTAAGCCTTGTTTGAAACCTTCTACGATTTTAGCTTTTGTTTTATCTGCTTCTGCTTTTAATTTTGCAATCGTATCTTGAATTTGTTCTTCTATTTCAGGATTATTTTTTGCATCTTCTTCTAATTTTGAAACCGTATCCTTTAATGCCTTGTCAAAATTAGCTAAAAATTCTTGTTGAGCAGCTTCTTCTTCCTTAGCTTCTTTTTCTTCTGCAACTTCCTCTTCTTTAGCTTTTGATTCTATTTCTTCTTCAGCATCTTCTGCAGTTAGACCTTTTTTGAAGCGTTCTTCATAGTCAGCTTTCTGAGCTTTAGTTCGTTTTTTAAATTCATCAATAAACCCTTGAATTTGTTTTTCTAATTCTGGATCTCCTTTTGCATTCTCTAAATATTCTTCTAATTCTTTAACTGTAGCTTCTGCAGCTTTATCAAAATTATCTAAAAATTCTTTTTGAGCAGCTGCTTCTTCCTTAGCTTCTTTTTCCTCTGCAACTTCCTCTTCTTTAGCTGTTTTTTCTATTTCTTCTTCAGCATCTTCTGCAGTTAGACCTTTTTTGAAGCGTTCTTCATAGTCAGCTTTCTGAGCTTTAGTTCGTTTTTTAAATTCATCAATAAACCCTTGAATTTGTTTTTCTAATTCTGGATCTCCTTTTGCATTCTCTAAATATTCTTCTAATTCTTTAACTGTAGCTTCTGCAGCTTTATCAAAATTAGATAAGAATTCTTTTTGCTTCTCTGATAAAGAATTTTCGACAGCTTGTGGAGCGTCTTCTGCTCTTACAAAAGTAGGCTGAGACGCAACAAAACCAGCCCCTAAGATAGCGACGCTGGCTAGACTTGTTAAAATCATTTTTTTCTTATTCATCATTTACCTCTTTTCTGATAATCGTTTTCAGACTATACTATATTAAGTATACCCCCCCCCACAAATCTTTGTCAAGTGTTTTATATTAAATTTTTGTTACATTTTTGTTCGGAATTTTATTTGTTTTATCAAAGTTTTTGTGAAAATCGTTTTGAAAACTTTGATATTTCTTTACATTTTCTTTCCTAGAGTTTCTCTTTTATTCTGGTGTGTATTTGCTTCTCACACTGCTTTTCTATTGCAGATGAGACTCAATGAAAATCAAAAAGCAAACTAGGAAGCGAATCGTAGGTTGCTCAAAACACTGTTTTGAGGTTGCAGATAGAACTGGCGAAGTCAGTAACATATACCTACACCAAGGCGAAGCTGACGTGGTTTGAAGAGATTTTCGGAGAGTATAAAGCTTACATTCCAGAAATAAACAGATACCAAAAGCAAATGTCCAAGGTTGATTTTTGAATTAGGAATAGTCTAGCATATTTGCGATAGATGATGACTCGTTCTTATTTTCAGTGAGTAGCAACTGACCCGAGACACTCCAAAAAAGAGGCCAATGTTCGCCATCAACCTCTTTCTTATCGTTCATTCTTTTTGCTAAGTAAGATGAATACTTTACCTATGGCCTGACATTTTCAGCCTAGTTTACCCATTCACCATTACCATTTACACGGTAACCATCTGGTGTTGTTGTGCTCACAGCCAAAGCTCCAGAACCGTAGGCATAGTACCAGTGTGGTCCAACTTTAAACCAACCTGTCTTCATGATACCTGCTTCGTCAAGGTAATACCAAGTGCCATTTTCCTTGTACCAGCCTGTCTTCATAGCTCCTGAGCCGTCAAAGTAGAACCATCTGCTACCATCTGTTCCCCAGCCTGTAAACATAGCACCTGAATTGCTCAAGTAATACCAGCTACCAGAAACTTTTACAAATCCAGTCTGCATGATACCTAAGTCATTCAAATAGTACCATTTACCATCTGTTTTCACCCAGCCTGTCTTCACATCACCAGACTCATAAAAATACCATTTGCCATTAGATTGCACCCAACCAGACTGATCAGACGTAGACGCTCTAAAATCTTTCAGTGGTTTTTCTACAACCGTAGCTTTAGTTTTAACTGTTGAAAGGTTTGAGGCAGTCACTTCTGTATACTGAACAGCAGAACCATATCCACCAGCCAATTCCTCTGAAGAAGCATCATCACCTAGAGTTTGAGCAATTGTAATAGCTTTGTATTGATTGTTAGGATTTTTAAAAACTGCCATTCCCATGTGTGTAAATTTAGGGTTAATTAGCGACTCATAGTGACCAGATTTCCCGTTGTCTGAACCACTATTTTTTTTCTGCACATAATCTGCTTTTTCAGAACGCCATTGTTCAATAGCTTTTAGAAAACCGTCATGATTCCATGCCAAATTTTCTCCCATCATGCTGTTACCAGTTGGAAAGGCGCTCCAGATTTCTTTATTAGAAAGACGCTCATGTTTCATAGTCACAGATGCTTCTGTAGCTCTAACAAAAGCTGCCTTTTCTAGGTCAGTTGACCATTTGATAGGGACATACTTATCTACCAAACCTTCGTCAGCTGCTTCTTTACGAATAGCATTAATGGCATCCAAAATAGATTGTTGATGAGGAGCTACAAATTCTCCTTTGATTCCAACCAAAACATTGCCACTAGAAGGTTTTAGCACCTCTGAGGTCAATACATTACCATCAGCAGATTGCGTTGCCACCAATCTGTCATTGGCAAAAACATCATTTGTCAAAACTGCTCCTGCCAAGGTCAAAGCCAAAGCACTAGCAAATACAATTTTCTTCATTGTTTACTCCTTATATCTTTTGAATCGTATCTTGATAAATACTTCTCGACACATAATTATATCATATTTTCCTATTCTTTGCCTGTTTCTACTAGTGTTATAAGGCAAATGCTATTCACCCCGCAAAGTAGAAACTTCATTCTTTACTTCACAACAAGTTCATAACGTGTCTTACTTGTGAAGGTTTGACCGGCTTTAAGGATGACTTGGTCTCTGAGGTCACTGTGAATGGCATCTGGTAAAGCTTGCGCTTCAAGGGCAATCCCATTGTGCTGTACCATTGGCTGACCCCCTATGATGACACTCTCATCCACAAAGTTTGCTGTGTAGACCACAAAGCATGGGGCTTCTGTCTTGAAAAGCAGGAAGCGACCTGAGTTTTGGTCATAAAGGAATCCAGCATTGTCATGACCTGCAGGAAGGGCAAATGGATGATCCAAACCAGATACCAGTTGGATTTGCTCATCTTCTTCTGCAAAGATGTCCTTCAACAAGGCTCCATTGTAGATGTGTTTCACTACATCGCGATTGGCATCTGGAGTTTTGGCAGGAACCCCATCAGGAGCGATTGGGTAAATACCCTCTGTGTTTAGTTGGAAGACATGGCGGTCAATTGTCTGCGTGAAATCACCAGACAAGTTGAAATAGCTGTGGTTGGTTGGATTGACCAGCGTATCTTGATCTGTCGTTACCTTGTAGCTGATTTCATAGGCACCAGTTTCTTCCAAGTGGTAACTGATCCAAATCTTGAGATTCCCAGGAAATCCTCCTGTCCCATCTGTACGCTCTGTATAGAGGGTCAAGCCATGGTCGCTCACTTCAACTAGTTCAAACAAGCTCGAATCCCAACCTGTTGAACCACTGTGGTTACAGTTGCTAGCATTGTTAACTTCAAGGTCATAGGTCTTGCCATTAAGCTCAAATGTCGCACCAGCAATACGACCTGCAACAGGGCCTACGCTAGCTCCATGCTTGGGACTATTTCCCACATAGCTTTCAAAATCATCAAATCCCAAGATAATATTTGCAAAATTTCCAGCCTTATCAGGTGTGACGTAGCGCAAGATGGTCGCACCATAAGTCATGACCTCAAGTTGGTAGCCACCGTTCGTCTCAAATCGATAGGCCAAAGCATCTTGTCCCTCAACATTTCCAAACACACGCTCTGTGTATGCTTTCATTCTGTTCTCCTTTTACTATTTCTCTCAATCAAACAAACCATAGAAAGCGAATTGACAATCTATGGTTTACTTGTATGATTTACAAACCCCTTTATCAAGAATCTATAAACGCAGTATCACTTTTGATATTCGTGGATGATAACACCTTGTACCACACGGTTTACGGTACCTGTAGGAGACGGTGTATCTGGTTTATTTTCTACCTTGAGTGAAGTCAATAGGGCAAAGAGTTGGGCATAAACGATGTAAGGGAAGACACGGTAAATATCATTCAAGACACCGCCACAACCAAGGGCCACTTCTTTGACATTTTCAAGACCAAAGGCTTGATCACTCAAAAGCACAACACGGCGAGCAATGTGATCACCAGCAACTTCACGAACCAAGTCCAAGTCGTACTTGCGAGTGTAGTCTGTTGTTGTACCAAAGACCAAAACAACTGTATCTTCGTTGATAAGAGATTTTGGACCGTGACGGAAGCCGACTGGGCTTTCATACATAGTCGCAACTTGACCAGCAGTTAGTTCCAAAATCTTGAGCTGAGCTTCATGAGCAAGACCAAAGAAAGGACCAGCACCTAGATAGATGACACGGTTAAAGTCTAAATCAACAAGTTCTTTGACATCTTCTGCATTGTCTAGAACTTTACGGGCAAGACTAGATACAACTTCAAAACGTTCAGCTTTAACAGCAAATTCTGTAGGATCAAAGACCAAGAGAGCTGTCAACATCATAGACGTAAAGCTAGAAGTCATGGCAAATCCAGCGTCATTAGAGGCAGCTGGTTGCAAAAGCAAAAGATTGCGGTCATCGCCATGGGCTTGAAGAGCCAATTTACCATCTGCTGCGCAAGTAATCGTCACTTGATAAAGCTCATTCACCAAGGCTTTGGCCAAATCAACAGTCGCCACACTTTCAGGCGAGTTCCCACTACGAGCAAAAGATACAAGGACAGTCGCCACATCTTTTTTCAAATAGGTTTCTGGATTGGCAACGATATCTGTTGTCGCAATAGCATTGAAATTCCATTTACGTTCGTCATAGACTTCCTTAAAGTAAGGTACCAAGGTATCTCCCACATAAGCAGAAGTCCCCGCACCTGTCAAGATAACCTTGATATAGTCATGTTTATCCGCAATCCCTTGCAGGAAGGCTGCAATTTCTTCACGTTTTGCTTGATAAGATTCAAAAGCTTCTTTCCATACATCAGGCTGTTGGTAAATTTCACGTGTAGTGATTTCTGCACCCAATTCGAGCAAGTCTTCTTTTGTATAATGTAGCATTGAATTCCTCTTTTTCTATTAAACATGGGAATGGGAGTAAGCCCCATTCCCATGTATATTCTATATAAAATGCTCTAACGATTTTCACGTTGTCACATCGTATACTCAATGAAAATCAAAGAGCAAACTAGGAAACTAGCCGCAGGCTGCTCAAAGCACTGCTTTGAGGTTGTAGATAGAACTGACGAAGTCAGCTCAAAACACTGTTTTGAGGTTTCAGATAGAACTGACGAAGTCAGTAACATATACCTACGGCAAGGCGACACTAGTATGGTTTAAAGAGATTTTCGAAGAGTATTATTCATCTTCGTCATCATCGAAGCCCGCTAACAGGTCATTGACTTTCACAATGCTTTCTGCAGCACGGTTCTTATAATCCGCATCTGCGCCTGTAAGGCTCGCATTGATAAATTCAATCACCATTGGAAGATTCATCCCAGCATAAAGTTCGATGTCACGACCTTCCATGATCAAACGGCTTACCACATTACATGGTGTCCCACCGAGAAGATCCGCAAAGACTAGGAAATCATCTAATCCTTCAATAGCAGCTTCAAATTTTGCAGTAAAGTCTTCTGGGCCATCTTCTGGAAGAAGAGCTACTGTGTAAATGTTGTCTTGTGGGCCCATGATCATTTCTGTGCTACCTTTAAGCTCCTCACAGAAGCGACCATGGCTCACCAAAATTAATGATTGCGTCATAAATTATGCGCCCATTCCAAGTACAAATTTACCAAAGGCAGAAAGAGCCAAAGCAAGTACGATAATAATACCGATAGCTTTAGTAGAGTTCATACCTTTCTTACCAAGCAACCAGAAGATAAAGGCAGTAAAGATTGCTGGAAGCAAGCGTGGGAAGATTTGGTTCAAGATGTCTTGGAAGTCAATCATCTTCTCACCGATTGCCCATTTGTAAGAAATTTCAAAGTTGATCATTGTTGCTACAAGAGCACCCATCATGAAGACACCAAGTACAGATGCAGCGTCAATCAAAGCTGTCAAGGTACTTTGCATGTTGTTGATAAGGTTAACCCCTTCTTTGTAGGCAAATTCCAACTGTTTCCAACGGAAGATATCATACGCTACTGCAACTGCAATCCAAAGGAAGATACCCCAAGGTTGACCACCGATAGCCATAGTTGCTGCGATAGATCCCATGATAGCAGGTACAAGTGAACCAAAGATTGTATCTCCAAGAGGAGCGAATGGTCCCATCAAACCTGTCTTGATACCATTAACGGCATCTTTTGAACCTACACCATCTTTTTCTTCCATGGCAAGGTCAAAACCAGCGATAATGGTGTGGAAGAATGGTGAAGTATTGAAGAATTGAGTATGAACTTTCATCATTTCTTTCAATTCAGGAGTTCCATCCCCATACATTTTACGCAATTGAGGCAAGATCATGTAAAGGTAACCAGAAGCTTGCATACGTTCGTAGTTCCAACCTAATTGGAAAGTAAACAAGCTACGTTTGTTGATTTGGTTAAAATCTTCTTTTGTAAGTTTGTAATTAGAATTCGTCATCTTCGATTTCCCCACTTTCTGATGGTGTAGAAGGTGCTGCTACAGCTACTTTTTGGCTATTTTTGAAGTGAAGCACTGCAAGGAAGATACCTACGATAGAGATACCAATCATAGACAATCCTTTGAAGTTGTTCACGAAACCAATTTTTTCAGCAACATCTTTAGGTAGAGTACCGATAATACCTGCAACAGCGCCACCAAGACCTGTTACATATGAGTAAAGAACAGTCAACATAGCTGTCAAACCAAATCCCATAGCAAGGTAGTGAAGGTTACGTTTAACTGGAAGGTAACGAAGCAAGATTGCAAATCCAAGACCTGGAAGCATACGTCCTGCAAGTGTCAAGCCATCTGCAACCCATTTGTAGGCTTCAACGAAGTCTACCACTGATTGTACGAAGGCACCACCAAAAGCAAGGGCAAAGAAGACTGGAAGGGCACGAGATAGAGCCCAAGGAATCGCACCAAGCAAGTAGTTGCGTTCAATACCTTTATAGTCAAAGCGTTCGATTGCAGCATCCACACGGTGAGCGAAGAAAGTAGTTGTCATACGTCCAAGAACGTCGAAGTAAGTCAAGAGAGCTGCTACTGGCACAGCGATTGTTGTAATCGCCAGTGATGCATCAATTCCTTGTGAAACAGAGAAGGCTGTCGCAAGAACCGCACCAGAAGTTGCGTCGATACGAGAAGCACCACCGAAGGTACCAACCCCAAGAACGAACAGTTGCAAGTTACCACCGATAAGCAGACCAGTAGTCACATCTCCCATGATTAAACCAGTAATGAAACCAGCAAATACAGGGGAACCTGCAGATGAAACGATCGTCAACTCATCACAGATTTGATAAGCTGAGTACAAAGTGAGAAGTAAAATTTGCCACCATTGTATCATAACAATGACCTCCTAAAAATTTTTTCCTATTTTAATAAGCTCAAAAAGTCTGAAATTGGATCATTTGGAACCATTTGAGCAGTAAGTTTAACACCTTTTTCTGCCAATTTGTGGAAGTCTTCCACATCCTTGTCTACTACGTTGATAGAACGTGTGACGGGGCGAGTTTCTGGTGTTTGAGACATATTCCCAACATTAAGGGTTTCAATTGGTACACCTGCTTCAACCAAACCAAGGAAGCGGTCTGGTTTACGAGCCACGATAAAGAGACGTTGGCTATCATATTTTCCAGCAAGAATATTGGCTGCCGCTTTTTCAATTGGCAAAATACTCAATTTCACACCTGGTGGTGTCGCAAGTTTCAAACCACTCTTTTCAACGTCATTGTTGACAACTTCGTCGTCTACAACCATAATACGTGAAACATTTAGTTTCCCTGCCCAAAGATTGGCTACTTGTCCGTGGATCAAACGTCCATCGATACGGCATCCTACAATTGTCATAAATTTTCCCCCTTTATATGTTTTAGTGTAGGTTTACGAGTTAAATGAATCTCTTCTTTATATTCACCCTCTGTCTCAAAGATAATGATGCGGTTATCACCTTCCTTGAGATAGCTATGAGGGATATAAAGCGAGAGGGTCGGGCCGACGTTCCAAAAACGTCCTAGATTCTGCCCATTGACAAAGGCAACTCCCTTACCAAACTCAGACAAGTCTAGGTAAGTATCTTTTGGCGCTTCGATTGTAAAATCATAAGCGTAAAAGGCTGGTTGTCCTTCTGTCCATCCTTTTGAAAAATCAATTTTCTCAGGATTGTCTAGAGGAAGTGGATAGTGTTTCCAGTTTAGTAAGAAGTGCAAATCCTTACAAACCCCTGTCCGAATTCCCTTACGTTGCGTATCTGCTAAGAACTTGTGTCCATAGTTGACACGCCCCATATTTTCTACCAAGATATCTAGTCTAGATAGCGCTTTCTTTTCGCCTTGATAAAAAATATCTTCCCCAATCTCTGTCTGATATTGGGTTTCGACCCACTGACCATCGACATAAAGCTGAGCCCTATCTCGACCATCAATGATACGAAGTCTTTCTTCTTCTGCATCCCAGTTTATTTCTGTTCGATAGAGTAGGTAGCCATAACTTTGTCCCAACTCCTCCATCTTTTTAGGATAAAGGCTTTCTACAGGACTAGACAAACTATCCAAGGTTTCAAACAAGGAAACTTTTTCAACTAGTGGAATAGCATCCAACTCCATACTCTCTTTGTAGAGTGGTTCCAACTGCGAATACTCTGGAAAATGTGTTGCCATCATCTTCTTGACTGCCAGATATTTGGCAGTTGGATTTCCTTCCTCATCTAGAAGGGCATCGTAATCATAAGATGTAACTTGTGGCAGGTCCAAAGTCCCTCGAGCTGAGCAACCATTCATGAAGCCAAAGTTTGTACCACCATGGAACATGTAGAGATTGATAGAGCCTTGTTCCAAAACCTCTCGAACTGCATCTGCCAACTCTTTCGGATCCCGTGTGATAATCGGCTCTTTCCAACGATTGAACCAGCCATCCCAGAACTCCATACACATGAGCGGCCATTTCTTGCCATATTCATCAAAGAATTCCTGCATCTGTGAAAAGTTGTACGGAGCTTTAGAACCAAAGTTTCCTGTTACAAAGAGGTCATCTTCGATTAAGGTTCCAGCTTTCAGAGTAGCTCTCCATGGACCATCTGATGTAAAGAGAGGACAGGTTACGCCACGCTCTTCCATCAACTGTCGAATTGCTCTCAGATAAGCCTTATCTTCTCCATAAGAACCATACTCATTTTCAACCTGCATCATGAGGATATTGCCACCATTGTCCAACAAATGTGGAACCAATCGTGACAAGAGTTGGTCATAATAGCGACCCACAGCTTCAATATAGGCTGGATCGGATGAGCGGATTCTCATATCTTTGGTTAAGAGCCAAGCTGGTAAGCCACCGAATTCCCATTCCGCACAGATAAAGGGAGACGGACGAACGATAGCGTAGAGACCCAAATCTTGTGCCGTTTGGAGAAATCGCTCCAAATCCAGAGCTCCTTCAAAGTGAAACTCACCCTCACGAGGCTCGTGTAAATTCCAGGCCACATAAGTCTCTACTGTATTAAAACCAAGAGCCTTCAAGTTATAGAGCGAATGATACCAATCTTCTGGAGGAACCCTAAAATAATGAATGGCGCCAGATAAAATCTTAAATGATTTTCCATCGAGATAAACATCATCCCGTATCTCAAATCGTGTCATATTCTTACCTTCTGACAACTAAAGTTTACGCTTTCATTTGTTGATATAGTAAATATATCTCAATATCTTACATTTGTCAATAGGTTTTCACAATTTTTTTCATTTTTCACTAAATTTTACACAAAAAACTTATAAAAATCTTGTAATCTATAGTCATAACAACATTTTAGCACCATGTATAAAAATGTAGGTTTTTCTATTTATTCCTATGTAAATTAACCTTATAGCCTATTATTCTAATTTTTTTATTCAAAAGGCTACTATTCTTTCCAGTTTTATGGTAAAATCTTTAACTGAGAAGGAAAATCGAGGTGAAAACATGGCAATTCCAAAGTATCAATATATTAAAGATGAGTTAAAGAACAAAATCATTTCTGGTCAATTTGCCAGTGGAGATAAATTCTACACTGAAGCTGAATTGATTGCAATGTATGATGTGAGTTCTATCACAGTTGTCCGCGCCTTAAACGACCTTGCCAAGGATGGCTATATTGTCCGTCAACAAGGAAAGGGTACATTCGTTTCACGCGCACGCAAACACAAACTCGTAGAGTTTTCAGATGTAGAAGTTTTTGAAACTAAAGATGATAAAGTTACCGTCCTTTCTATTGAGCGTGGAAATAAACTAAGCTACTTAGAAAAACTTGGACTACGTGGAGATCAGTTCTACTACAAGATTGAACGCGTACGCGAAACAGGTGGTGTTGTGTACATCTACCATACATCTTACATTCCAGAACAATACATCAACGCAAATTATCCAAATCTTGAATATTATAGCTCTATCTATAACCGTTTCAAATTGGATTATCACATCCACATGAATGATGAACATTTTGAAGAAATCAATGAAATAGCATTTCCAACTCCAGAACATGCGGCTTCGGTCCTCGGAGTCGATGAACAATTCCCAACCGTTTTACAAACCAAGACTACTAAACTAGAGTCTACTGGTCAAGTTCTCGCATACAGCGAAACATATAAACGAGCAGATTACTACAAAATCAAATTCATTTCATGTGACCGTGATCACTAAGAAGAAAACCTGAGCCTAAACGCTTGGGCTTTTTCTATGCTTATTATACCACACCAAAAAGGTAGCGCTTACCTATTTTTGGAAGATTCTATAATTTGTGGAATATTTTATAGAAATAGAACCAAAAAGATTCTACTAGATATATATGTATCTTTTCCGACCAATCTAAAATCTTAAGTTTAAATTTTATATTTTTTTATACTTATTATAGTTTTTTATCATCTCCTCTTGACTCTTATTAATATAAGAAATAAAATAAGGGTGTTGTTTTATGTAAACGCTATCAATATAAAATACAATCAGGAGGTTTTGCAATGAAACAAGAAAAACAACAACGTTTTTCCATTCGTAAATATGCTGTAGGAGCAGCTTCTGTTCTAATTGGATTTGCCTTCCAAGCACAGGCTGTTGCAGCCGATGGAGTTACTCCTACTACAGAAAACCAACCGACCATCCATACGGTTTCCGATTCCCCTCAACCATCCGAAAATCGGACTGAGGAAACACCTAAAGCAGAGCTTCAACCAGAAGCTCCAAAAACTGTAGAAACAGAAGCTCCAGCTACTGATAAGGTAGCTAGTCTTCCAAAAACAGAGGAAAAACCACAAGAGGAAGTTAGTTCAACTCCTAGTGATGAAGAAGAAGAAGTGGTAACTCCAACTTCTGTTGAAAAAGAAGCTGCCGATAAAAAGGCAGAAGAAGCTAGCCCTAAAAAGGAAGAGCAGAAAGAGTCTAATTCTAAAGAGTCGGATACAGACAAGACTGATAAGTCAGAAGCTGACAAGGATAAACCAGCAACAGAGGCAGAAAAGGAACGCGCTGCAACTGAAAATGAAAAATTAGCTAAACGAAAAATCGTTTCAATTGATGCCGGACGTAAATATTTCTCACCTGAGCAGCTCAAAGAAATTATCGACAAAGCTAAAGAATATGGTTACACAGATCTTCATCTCTTGGTAGGTAACGATGGACTCCGTTTCATGTTGGATGATATGTCTATGAAAGTGGGCGATAAAACCTACTCTAGTGATGATGTCAAACGCGCCATTGAAAATGGAACAAATGCTTATTACAATGATCCAAATGGTAACCATCTCACTGAAAGTCAGATGACAGATTTGATTAATTATGCCAAAGATAAAGGAATTGGAGTAATTCCAACTGTCAATAGTCCTGGACATATGGATGCTATGCTCCATGCTATGAAAGAACTTGGCATTGAGAATCCTAACTTTGATTATTTTGGTAAAAAATCGGAACGAACTGTTGACTTAAATAATAAACAAGCAGTCGATTTTACAAAAACTCTGATTGACAAATACGCTAACTACTTCTCTAACAAATCTGAAATTTTCAATATTGGACTAGATGAATATGCTAATGATGCGACAGATGCTAAAGGTTGGAGTGTGCTTCAAGCTGATAAATATTATCCAAATGAAGGTTACCCTGAAAAAGGATATGAAAAATTCATCTCTTACGCTAATGACCTCGCTCGTATTGTAAAATCTCACGGTCTCAAACCAATGGCCTTTAACGACGGTATCTACTACAATAGCGACACAAGCTTTGGTAGTTTTGACAAAGACATCATCGTTTCTATGTGGACTGGTGGTTGGGGGGGCTACGACGTTGCTTCTTCTAAACTACTAGCTGAAAAAGGTCACCAAATCCTTAATACCAATGATGCTTGGTACTACGTTCTTGGACGAAACGCTGACGGCCAAGGTTGGTACAATCTCGATCAGGGGCTCAATGGTATTAAAAACACACCAATCACTTCTGTACCAAAAACAGAAGGAGCTGATGTGCCAATCATCGGTGGTATGGTAGCTGCTTGGGCCGATACCCCATCTGCACGTTATTCACCATCTCGCCTCTTCAAACTTATGCGTCATTTTGCAAATGCCAACGCTGAATACTTCGCAGCCAACTATGAACCTGCAGAAAAAGCACTAGAAACTATTCCAAAAGACTCTAACCGTTATACAGCTGAAAGTTTTGCTGCTGTCAAAGAAGCTGAAAAAGCCATCCGTTCGCTCGATAGCAATCTCAGCCGTGCTCAACAAGACACGATTGAACAAGCAATCGCAAACCTTCAAGATGCTATTAAAAACTTGGCTTTAACTCCAGAAGCACAAAAAGAAGAGGATGCTAAACGCGAACTTGAAAAACTTAATAAGAATAAAGTCATTTCCATCGATGCAGGTCGCAAATACTTCTCTCTAGATCAACTCAAACGCATCGTAGACAAGGCGAGCGAGCTCGGCTACTCTGATGCCCACCTCCTTCTAGGAAATGATGGCCTTCGCTTCCTACTCGATGATATGACCATTACTGCAAACGGAAAAACCTATGCTAGTGATGACGTTAAAAAAGCTATTATCGAAGGAACTAAAGCTTACTACGACGATCCAAACGGTACTGCACTGACACAGGCAGAAGTGACAGAACTTGCCAAATACGCTAAGGAAAAAGGTATTGGTCTGATTCCAGCTATTAATAGCCCAGGACATATGGATGCTATGCTGGTCGCCATGGAAAAACTTGGCATCGCGAATCCTCAAGCCAACTTTGATAAGGTCTCAAAAACAACCATGGACCTTGAAAATCAAGAAGCCCTTAACTTTACCAAAGCCCTTATCGGTAAGTATATGGATTACTTTGCTGATAAATCAAAGATTTTCAACTATGGTACAGATGAGTATGCCAATGATGCGACCAACGCCCAAGGTTGGTACTACCTCAAATGGTATGGACTCTATAACAAGTTCGCAGACTATTCTAACAGCCTAGCTGCTATAGCCAAGGAAAGAGGGCTACAACCAATGGCCTTCAACGATGGTTTCTATTATGAAGACAAGGACGATGCTGAATTTGATAAAGATGTCTTGATTTCTTACTGGTCTAAAGGCTGGTGGGGCTACAACCTTGCTTCACCTCAATATCTAGCAAGCAAGGGTTATAAGTTCTTGAATACCAACGGTGACTGGTACTACATTCTCGGCCAAAAACCAGAAGATGGTGGTGGTTTCCTCAAAAAAGCTATTGAGAATACTGGAAAAACACCATTCAATCAACTAGCTTCTACCAAATATCCTGAAGTAGACCTTCCAACAGTTGGAAGTATGCTTTCAATCTGGGCAGATAGACCAAGTGCTGAGTACAAGGAAGAGGAAATCTTTGAACTCATGACTGCCTTTGCAGACCACAACAAAGACTACTTCCGTGCTAATTATAATGCTCTCCGCGAAGAATTAGCTAAAATTCCTACAAACTTAGACGGATACAGCACAGAGAGCCTAGCTGCACTCAAGGCAGCAAAAGATGGACTGAACCTTAACCTCAACCGCAGCAAACAAGCTGAATTAGACGCACTAGTAGGTAAGCTCAAGGCCGCTCTTCAAGGTCTCAAACCAGCTGCAACTCATTCAGGAAGCCTAGATGAAAATGAACTAGCTGCTAACGTTGAAACCAAGCCTGAACTAGTTGTGAAGACAGAAAGTATTCCGTTTAAAATCATTCGAAAAGAGAATCCGAATCTCCCAGCAGGCCAAGAAAAAGTTGTCAAAGCTGGAGTTCTAGGTGAACGCACTTCTTACGTATCTGTTCTTACTGAAAATGGAAAGGCTAGTGAAACCGTTCTAGATAGTCAAGTAACCAAAGAACCTGTCGATCAAATTGTGGAATTCGGAGCACCAATTACACATGTCGGCGATGAGAATGGCCTTGCTCCAATCGCAGAAGAAAAACCTAGACTAGACATTCCTAAGGAAGAGCCTAGCCGAACAGAAACTCCTTTCAAAGTAGTTGTTGAAAGCGGGCCTAAGGCTGAATCTAACTCTGCTAACGGAATCACTCATCAATTAGCAGATGGCAAAAATAGTAAACCTGGATGGAAATTAATTGAAAGCAAATGGTATTACTATGATCATGCAGATAAAGTGAAGACCGGTTGGGTTAAAGACGGAGCATGGTACTACTTAGATGAAACTGGTGTTATGCAAACTGGTTGGCAGAAAGTGAATGGTACATGGTATTATCTTGATAACTCAGGTGCTATGCAAACTGGTTGGATCGATCAAGGTGGATCATGGTACTATCTCAACGACTCAGGTGCCATGCAAACCGGCTGGGTCAACCAAGGAGATACATGGTATTATCTTGACAATTCAGGTACAATGAAAACCGGTTGGTTCCAAGTTGGAGATAAATGGTATTATTCATACCCTTCAGGAGCCTTAGCTGTCAACACAACAATTGATGGCTACGCTGTAAATGCCAATGGTGAATGGGTCTAATATCAATACTCATAAAGAAGATTCTGATAGAAAAGGAGTCAAAAAAGCGAGATGAAAATCTCGCTTTTTATATTCAATATTTGTGAATTAGTAACCTAGTCCAAGACGTTCAAAGATATCGTCCACTCGTTTAGTGTAATAAAAAGGGTTGAATATTTCATCGATTTCTTCTTGTGTGAGTCGTGATGTCACCTCTGGATCTGCCTCAAGAAGCGGTTTAAAATCTACTTGGTTGTCCCAAGAGTAGGCCGTTTTTGGTTGCACCAAGTCATAGGCTTGCTCACGGGTCATTCCTTTTTCAATCAAGGTCAACATAGCACGTTGGCTGAAAATCAAACCGAAAGTTGAGTTCATGTTGCGGATCATATTTTCTGGGAAGACTGTCAAATTCTTGACAATATTTCCAAAACGGTTGAGCATGTAGTCAATCAAGATAGTCGTATCTGGTGTGATAATGCGCTCAGCTGATGAGTGAGAGATATCACGTTCGTGCCAGAGAGCGACGTTTTCATAGGCTGTAATCATATGACCACGGATAACACGCGCAAGACCTGTCATGTTCTCAGAACCGATAGGATTGCGTTTGTGAGGCATTGCTGAAGACCCTTTTTGCCCTTTGGCAAAGAATTCTTCTACTTCTCGTTGTTCTGATTTTTGCAGACCACGGATTTCAGTCGCCATACGCTCGATAGAAGTTGCGATGCTAGCAAGAACCGCAAAGTACTCGGCGTGAAGGTCACGAGGAAGGACCTGTGTAGAGATTTCTTGGGCACGGATACCCAATTTATCGCAGACGTATTGCTCTACGAATGGTGGGATGTTGGCAAAGTTACCAACCGCACCAGAAATCTTACCAGCTTCCACACCAGCAGCCGCATGCTCGAAACGCTCGATGTTGCGCTTCATTTCGCTATACCAAGTCGCCAATTTCAGACCAAAGGTTGTAGGTTCAGCGTGCACACCGTGGGTACGACCCATCATGATAGTAAACTTGTGCTCCTTAGCCTTATCAGCGATGATGTTGGTGAAATTTTCAAGGTCACGACGAATGATGTCGTTGGCCTGCTTGTAGAGGTAACCGTAAGCCGTATCCACCACATCAGTTGATGTCAAGCCATAGTGAACCCACTTACGCTCTTCACCAAGAGTCTCAGAAACCGCACGCGTGAAAGCAACCACATCATGACGCGTCTCCTGCTCGATTTCCAAAATACGGTCGATGTCAAAGTCCGCCTTCTCGCGGATCAAAGCCACATCTTCCTTAGGGATTTCCCCCAACTCAGCCCATGCCTCGTCAGCCAAGATTTCCACCTCAAGCCAAGCACGGTATTTATTTTCTTCACTCCAAATGTTCGCCATCTCAGGGCGAGAGTAACGGTCGATCATGTTTATGATACCAAGGACGACCAGAAAGCGACTGAATTTTAGGAACCCAACGCAGGATGTTTACATCCAAGGCGGGGTATCTAAATTCCAAGCTTTCCGTCCGGGTTCAAATTTACGGAACCTGGAGTCCTTCCCTTTCTTGTTTTCATTTTTCTAGTTTAAATTTTAAGGAAGTCCGTAGCCCAATTCAGTTTTTGTGAATACGAGTACTCATTTTCCTTTCTTTTCTATTTATTAAAGATGGGATGTTAGAACTCCAATAATGAAACCTGACATCCTTTCTTATTATTTTATATGGGAATAAATATTTACATATATCTATAATTTTGATAAAGGAATAGATTGATAGCTATCTTCCTGCTTAATTATCATTCTATCTCTAGGATCATTGGTAACAAACTTAGCTTGAACAACTTCTTTGTTCAAGCTGTTAAAGCTCATGCTGTGTTCTGATGGACTAATTTTTTTATAGTTTTCAATTGTTTGAAATTCAGATATATAAGAAAATAAATTGAACAAAGTCATAGGAATATATGGATTAGCTTGTATCTGAGTTACATAATATATGTTTTTCCGATCAATAAAAAAATTCCCCAACTCTTTATAAATAATAAATTGATCAATATTCAAATCAAACCACGATTTATTTAATTCCTCATTGCCCTTTAGAATCATTTCATCATAAATTGATTTCAACATCCTACCAAAAAAATTAGAGAAAAAATCAGCCATTCTTCCTAAAGTACATTTTTCAGAATCAAATGGTAATACTTCTTTGAAGCCAAATTCTTTCGCCGCTTTGACAGTTTTATCTTCTTCATCAATATTAAGGACAACTGATGAAAGTGGGATATTATAATCCTCAGTAAGTATAGATTCCACCCCTAAGATTGCATACTTATAATCCCAATCATAATGAGATTCAGCATTAACCTGAGTTATTTGGTCAAAGTACTCTAAATATGTTTCAACATCATCAATTAAACCGTCAATTTTATTGTTTACTGTATTATCTAAAATCAATTGCTTTAGCCCATGGATAATTCTATCCCTTTCCCCATTTTCAATATTAGATAATAATTCTTGTGTTTTATACCTATAGAAAATTTCCAACAAAGTACCTTGGAATTTCCTATGTTTCGGATACATATCAGATGAGATAAGATCGACTGTTCCATATTGAAATAAATAACTGATTAAAAACTCTATCTTACTTTCCAAAGTTGTTTGGAAAATTAAGTCTTTTTCATTCAAAAAAGATTTAAATAACTTTTTATATATACTACTTGTTACATTATCAAAACTTGCTATTCCATGCTTATACTGGGAATATCTTATTGATGTTCCCTTAAATTCCACAGTTTCATCGAAGTCATCTTTGTACTCTGTTTTCAATTTATTTTTAGAAAATCTTTCAAAGATAGAGTATTTATTTTCCCATTTATCAATATATTTTCGATTTCCTCCTACTACTGCTGTTACAAAAAAAGTCTGATCCCCTAATAAATCCTCTAGAATCCGAGACTTCCGTATTTAATATTCCCTCTTTTATAGAGACATGGTGATCATGAAACGATTCATCATAATATAAATAATACATACACATGAATTGTATTACCTTTCATATTGTCTTTTTTATTACTACTGCTACTGAACTTAATAGTTCAATCATTCTCCCTAATAAATCATAGGAAGCGAAAGAATAACTATGAAATTAAACAACTAATCTTTAATGTTTTTCTTGCACATTTTAAGTTTTACACTCAACATAATTGTCTTCATCAATTTCATGAAGTATCATACGAGTACAATTAACATCCCTCATATATCCACATCATCCTAATATCTTACTATTAAAGAGCTCTCTTTAATTCTTATTCCGTAAATCCAAATGTGTAATCTGGGTCCATTCCATTAGAAATCCATATCTCGGCTGCATCATATACATCTATACTTCGCTATCATCAGTTTTGTGACAATCATCATATTCAATTTCTTCTGATTGACCACGGCTATATGGTTCTTTCATTATGGTTTTCATCCCTTGCTTTGTATGGTATCTTTGTGAATGAGCAGGGACTGTATTCGGTGTGTAATCTCTAGTTACTGAAGCGCTTAATTGCTCTCCATCACTGTGTTCCGAATCTAATGTACCATTACTAGCTGTTGATGATTTTTCAAATCTATCATCAGTCGTATTTAGTAATCTATCATCCACTTCTATATCTGAAGTACCCTGATAAAATTTATAAGCAGCAATACCTGTAATAGTTACCCCAACAGAAATAAATATAAATTTAATCCATGACTTTTCCCATAGCTTTTTGACTTTCCAAATTAATTTATCAGATTTAGATTTTTCGTTTTCAATTGGAAAAATCATATTCATTGAAAAATCTTGATTCTCTATTTCACGATAATCAAATACTTCAATATATTCATTCGATGAAAGGTTAAAATTAGCTAATACAAACTCTACTCCTTCTCTTACGGCCTTTTGTTTATCTCCTTTTAGCAGTAACCTGATATACTCACCCTTTGGCAATTCAATAAATTCATATTTAGAAGAATCAATATCCGAACTATAATTATTAATACAGATTCTATAAGTGAATTCTCCTGAATAATCTGGTAATGTGGCAACCACAAACGGTTTCTCTATGTATTCTTTCTCTTTTTCAAAAAACTCTTTCCAAATTTCTTTAGGATAGTTTCTAAATTACATTCCCAAGAATACCCCAAGTATGTCTTGGCATCCCTAGTCTCCTTCTTATATTGAAGCATATTAACCACCTATTTTAAACTATTGTACAAAATCAACAGATTTTGTCACTAAAGCTCATATTACTTTTCAAACTCCTCTTTCCCAATACACACTGATGGATAGTGATCTAGTGTATTCAAATCAGTATCCATCGGCAAATCATAAATAGCTAAATAGTTTTCAGGATATTGAGCAACCAACTCTTCATACTTAGCTTTCACTTTTTCGTGATTGCTACTAGCATACAAGACTTCGACAACTGCCCCCGTCTTCTCTTTTTCAACAAATGCATTGACAATAAGTTGAATCATAGTAATTGATTAAATCCGAATACTGTATTTCTTTTTAGAAAACACAAGTAACCATGTTCCTTTCTTTTTCAAAATAAAATTAGCATCAGTTCAGTTGATTATCTATTTCTCAATATGGCCTAAATATATATTCTCCATATCCTAATTCCTTATAAAAGTTGTCAAAGTCTCTTTGATCTACATAAATAAAAGGATCAAAAGAATCTTTAGCAACAATCTCCGTAGTTTCACTTTGTTGCAATTTCACGACCAACCAAGGATTAATGATAAACATCCTTTTATTATTATGTATATAAAATAATCCAAAAATATTTGAAGGCCACAAAACATTCTCAATCATAATTTCTTGTTCAACATCAATGATATATTGATGTTCTTCTGACTTATTCAGTAGTAGTTGCAATTCCTTCGAATTAACAAAATATTTACCGATTTTTTCAAATCCAAAAATAATAAAACCTTCGTTATCAATAAAGCTTTTTGCAATATTATAATTCCCAGTTCCAACTGTAGTTGAAACATAATGGGAAACATAAGATTTAAAATTATAGAAAGTTTCTTTCCCACAATTATGAACAATTGCTTGCAATAACCTCAACCTCATCTTTTTATCTGAGGGTAAAAAGAACTCATCAATATTTATTTTTGTTTTAATTTCATTCAATAAGCACTCCTCATCATTAAATTGTTCTGAGAGTATTTGATTTTGACTATCCTCAAGTTTATTTTCAATAAAATCAACTCCTTTGTCCCCAACAATAAAGAATTTATTTAATCCATGTTTTAAAATATAGCTTATATCTGAATTTATATGCTTTAATCGAGTGCCTCTATAATAAGTAAAAAATGAATCGCTAAAATTAACATTACTAATAAACAATTTAAACTTTTTTATAATCTCTTCATTAACGACTTCCAATTGGTAACCTGACATACATTTTGGATCAATTGTTCTAAAATCAACATCAATAAAATCTATATCTAAGTCTACTTTTTTAAATTTTGAATCTTTGATTATAACCATACTGCATTAAATATCCTTTCTAAATCCCTGCATATCAACAATACATTAATAGCTATAGTCGCCTCGAAAAACTACTGATTTTCTATTTTTAGAATTATCCTATATATTATTCAAATAAACTATTTTTAAAACTCTTCCACACCATCCGGCACATCACTAAACAAAGTGACATGTCCCATCTTGCGGTTGCGCTTCGCTTCTATTTTACCATACATGTGGAGGTGGGCGCTTGGATTTTCTGTCACATATTTTTCAGCGACCTCGACGTGTTGGCCGAGGACATTGAGCATAACAGCAGGCGCATGTAGTTTGATGGCTGGTAATGGTGCTCCGAGAACGCCTAGAATATGGGTATCAAACTGGGAGAAGTCACAGGCTTCGATTGAATAGTGCCCAGAGTTATGTGGACGTGGGGCGATTTCGTTAACAATGATATCATCAGCTGTCGCAAACATTTCCACACAAAGTGTTCCAGACAAATTCAGTTGTTCTGCGATTCGCACTGCCATTGCTTTAGCCTTGTCAGCTAAACTTGCTGAAATGCGAGCAGGCACGATAGTCTTAGACAAGATGTTGTTGCGGTGGATATTTTCCTGAACTGGGAAAACTGTCACTTCCTTGCCGTTGCCTGACACGATGACAGAAATCTCAAGGTCAAAGTTGACAAATTCCTCTAAAACGCAGGCTGCTGAGTCAGCTAACGCATAGGCTTCTTCCAAGTCTGCTTCTGAGCGAATGACCTTTTGCCCATGCCCATCGTAGCCACCAGTCGCAGTCTTGAGGACATAGTTTTTGGACAGGTCAATCTCCGCCAAGTCTCGGCTTGAAGTCACGACCTTGTAGGGTGCAACTGTCACTTGTGCCTTGTTTGAGAGAAAGTCCTTTTCAAAGATACGGTTTTGAGAAATACGGAGTAGGTCTGTTCCTTGTGGAAGTTGCCCATCCTTGACAACCGCATCCAGACCGTCAGCATCGACATTTTCAAACTCATAAGTCAGAACATCGCAACGCTCTGCCAACTGACGAAGCGCATCCACATCGTTATAAGGAGCCACGATGATCTCCGCCACGCGAGAGGCCGGGCAATCCGCCGCAGGATCCAGCGCGATAACCTTGTGCCCCATGTAGATAGCAGAAATGGCCATCATCTGACCCAGTTGACCACCACCGATAATTCCGATTGTTTTAGATGAGCTCATTTGACGACTCCTCTGCGATTTTTCCTTGTTCTTCTGCGAAATCTGCCAATGCTGTCGCGATAGACTGATCCTCTACTGAGAGGAGACGGAGAGCGAAGAGGGCAGCGTTGGTCGCACCTGCTTCACCGATAGCCATTGTCGCAACAGGCACCCCACCCGGCATCTGAACGATAGAGTAGAGTGAGTCCACGCCACTAAGAGCACGTGATTTGACTGGTACACCAATGACTGGAAGGGTTGTTTTGGCAGCTACCATTCCTGGCAAATGAGCTGCGCCTCCCGCACCTGCGATGATAACCTTGATGCCGCGGCTACGGGCTTCTTCTGCATGTCTGAACATAAGGTCTGGTGTACGGTGGGCAGAGACAACCTTCTTTTCATAGGCTACACCAAAGCGGTCTAGGACTTCTGCTGTTTTTTGCATGGTTGCCCAGTCAGATTTTGAGCCCATGATTATGGAAATAATTGGTTTAATCATAATTTTTCCTTTTTTCTTCTTTTTGATAATGGTCTTAGGTGGTGGGGACGGAAGCAAACCTTCGGTTTCATTCCTAAACTTTGAGCCTAGGGTCTCAAAGTTTTCCCCGACCAGAACATTCACTGTTCTGGTCTTTTCACCACGGTGACCATTATCGTATTTGGCGACTTCGTCGCGTTATTCTTATATCTTTACTTAATCGCCTTACTTCCGATATCTGTTCGGTAAAAGAGGCCTTCTGTGTTTTGTTTGTTAAGTTCGCTGTAGATGGTGTTTTGGGCTTCTTTGACGGTGTCTGCTGTGGTGACGAGCATATAGACACGTCCGCCGTTTGATAGCAGCGCTCTACTATTTTCCACAAACTTAGCCCCTGCATAGTAGGTGATGATATCTCCCTCGGTTTTTGCCGGCAATGCAACACCCTTTTCATAGTCTAGTGGGTAACCATTGGATGCGACAACCACACCCAGAGTCACACCCTTGTCCGTCCAAGTGATGGCTGGTTCTTTACCTTCCAAAATATCAGTAATATTTTGCGCAAAATCAGAGGTCAGACGAGGCAAGATAATCTGTGTTTCAGGATCTCCAAAGCGAGCATTGAACTCGATGACTTTAGAACCTTCTGCCGTCAGGATAAGCCCTGCGTAAAGGACACCCATATAAGGGCGACCTTCCTGAATCATCCCTTCAAGAACTGGCTTAACAATAGTCTTAACCGCTGTATCAACTACACTCTGTGGCAAGTGAGGAACTGGTGCATAGGCACCCATCCCACCAGTGTTAGGGCCCTTGTCCCCGTCGTAGGCACGTTTGTGGTCTTGCGCTGTAGGCATGATATAGAACTTGTCGCCATTGACAAAGGCAAAGAGTGAAAATTCCTCTCCTTCAAGGAATTCCTCGATAACTACACGCGCACCTGAATCACCGAATTTATTGTCCAAAAGCATCTCATGAGTGGCTTCGACCGCTTGCTCGACTGTCTCAGCAACGACAACACCCTTCCCAAGCGCCAAGCCATCCGCCTTGACTACGATAGGCGCACCCTGCTTTTCAATATAGGCCTTAGCTTCCTCGAAATCTGAAAAAGTCCCATAGGCTGCTGTCGGAACGCCGTATTTGACCATGATTTCCTTAGCAAAATCCTTGGACCACTCCAGCTCAGCTGCCAATCTTGTCGGACCAAAGGCTTTGAGACCAGCTGCATGGAAATCATCCACGATACCAGTCGCAAGGGCATCATCTGGCCCGATAAAGGTCCAAGCAATATCGTTAGCCTTTGCGAAGTCAATCAATTTAGAATGTTCGGAAATAGGGATATTTACCAATTCCAAACCATCCAGAGTCATCCCATCATTCCCAGGAGCAACAAAAACCTTTTCTACCTCTTTTGACTCAAGCAACTTCTTAGCAATCGCATGTTCACGACCACCCGAACCGACAACTAACAGCTTCATTTCTCAACCTCTTTTGCGAATTATTTACTAATATTATACCACAAACGTTCGTTTTAATCTTGTTTCACTTAGTATTTTAAGCTGAAAAAGGAAAGAAACTGTTTTCTTCCCTTTACCTTCTTAATGTCTAAAATGTCTCACACCTGTGAAGACCATGGTCAAGCCATACTTGTCAGCAGCTTCGATAGACTCTTTGTCACGGACGGAGCCTCCCGGCTGAATGATAGCCTTAATTCCTACTTTGGCAATTTCTTCCACATTATCCGCAAATGGGAAGAAGGCATCCGAAGCAAGTACAGCACCGTCAAGGCGGTCTTTGGCTTGGTCAATGGCAATACGAACAGAAGCCACACGGTTAGTCTGACCTGGACCAACACCCAGTGTCATGTGGTCGTTGGTTACAATGATTCCGTTTGATTTGACGTATTTAATAGCCTTCCAAGCAAACTCAAGAGCTGTCGCTTCTGTCTCAGTTGGTTGGCGTTTGGTCACCACTTGCCAATCGGCTGGGCTTTCCTTGACCACATCTTGGTTTTGCACCAGAAGTCCACCAACTACACCTGTGTATTCTGCTTCCACTTCGCTAGCCTCTTGAGCATCAAATGGCAAGGCAAGGATACGCAAGTTTTTCTTTTTGTTGGTCAAAATGGCTAGCGCTTCATCCGTATAGCTTGGTGCAATGATGATTTCAAGGAATACACCATGCATCTTCTCAGCTGTCGTAGCATCTACCTCACGGTTAAGAACGACAATCCCACCAAAGATAGAAACTGGGTCAGACTCATAAGCGTAGCCCCAAGCAGTCTCGATGTCATCAGCCTGACCGATTCCACATGGGTTCATGTGTTTGAGAGCCACAACGGTTGGACGATCTTTGAAATCACGGATGATACGAATGGCAGCGTCAGCATCACGGATATTGTTGAATGACAATTCCTTACCGTTAAGCTGTTTCGCTGAAGCAATCGAATAGTCTGTTGGCAAAGCTTTTTGGTAGAAATCCGCGTCTTGTTGAGGGTTCTCACCGTAACGCATGGCTTGTTTGAGGTCATAGGTCAAAGTGAGCTTTTCAGGTTTGCTTTCTCCGACTTGAGCTGTGAAATACTCTGCAATCAAGGCATCATAAGCCGCTGTATGACGGAAAACTTTGGCTGCCAAACGTTGACGCATTTCATAAGTAGTCTCACCATTTGCTGACAACTCTTCCAGAACAAGAGCGTAGTCAGCAGGATCCACCACAACTGTTACGCTAGCGTGGTTCTTCGCTGCTGAGCGAAGCATAGATGGACCACCGATATCGATATTCTCCACCGCATCAGCGTAAGTTACGTCTGGCTTGAGAATGGTCTCCTTAAATGGATAAAGATTGACCACAACAAGGTCAATGAGCTCGATTTGATTGTCTTTAGCTGCTTCCAAGTGACTATCCAAGTCACGACGAGCCAAAAGTCCACCGTGGATATTTGGATGAAGGGTCTTAACACGGCCATCCATCATTTCTGGAAAACCAGTCACATCATCGATCGCAATGGTCTCCACTCCAGCATTGTCAAGGGCAACCTTTGTCCCACCTGTCGAGATAATCTCCCAACCAAGTTTTTTAAGGTCTTGGGCAAATTCAACAATGCCCGCTTTGTCTGAGACGCTGATTAAGGCTTTTTTCGTCATTCCATTCCTCTTTCTTTAGGTCTAAGCGCATAGCGACTTCGTTATTTTCTTCTATAAATCCTGTTTCCTGAAAACCCAGACTAGTCAGTAGGTACTTCATTTTTTCATTTCCAACCACATAATCTGCAACAATATGACTGCAAACTCTATCCATCTGAGCCTCTTTGATTAGAACTTCCAAGGCTTTTCGACCATAACCTCTTCCTTGGTACTGCTGACCAATCATTATCCGCCAGATAAAGTATTCCGCTTCATCCTCGTCTATTTCCAGCAGGAGAAAGCCAACCACTTGCTTATCCCAATAGATTGCCCTCGGAAACACATCTTCATTTTTACGGTAGAGCCATGCGTCAGCTAAAGAGCGTACATTTGGAGCCACGAAACGTGCTCGTTCATCAGCTTCAGATATTTTCAAATCCAGCACTGCCTGAAAACTGCTCTCATCTACTAATTTCAGTTCAATCATTTTTTCTCCTTTTGAATAAATAGGGTTTTGAGGTGATTAAAGACTAATCTAACTCATATAAAAGGTAGTTATCAAAATTTATGATTCCTTTGAGGTAATCTCGGTCTGCTTTAGACAACTCAAATTCTGGAAAAGTCGCAATTAAACTGGACAAATAAAAATAATTCGGGTGCCTACGATAAGAAAAACCTGCTTGACCGAATTTCCCTTGACAAAAATCATAGGCAAGTTTCAATTCTTGACTTGTGACACCGTCTAAAATTTTATCTAACTCTGAAAGCTGACTTTTGTCAGTATTTTCTATCATAGCTTTCACTGTATTTACTAAAACAAAAAGAAAATCATTAGTATTATCCAGTAGGATTGGTCTGTTAGATAACTTATTCTTTAACTCCATATAGTATTGGTCCATAATCATTTCTTCCTCTCCACTCCCAAAATATCCAACAATTCTGGATACAGTTTGTACTCTGTTTCGTGTATGCGAGTCTCGAAAGTATCTAGGGTATCCCCTTCAAGCCGTGGCACACGCACTTGTTTGATAATCTTTCCTGTATCCACACCTGAATCCACCCAATGAATGGTCACGCCGCTCTCAGCAACTCCAGCATTCCAAGCATCCTCAATCCCATGAGCTCCTGGAAACTCTGGCAGGTAGGCTGGATGAATGTTGATAATCCGACCTTCATAAGCCGCCAATAAGGTTGGCCCAACGATTTTCATGTAGCCTGCTAGGCAAACCAAGTCAATCTGGTGTTCTTCCAAAAGTTCGACAAGGGCTGCTTCGTAGTCTGCCTTACTCTCAAACTCTTTGAGTTCAAAAGCATAGGACAGAACGCCGAGCCTGTCCGCCCGCTCGAGCACATAAGCGTCACGATGGTCTGAAAAGACAAACTCCACCGGAAACTCTTCAGCAATCACCTGAAAATTTGAGCCATTACCAGAGGCAAAAACCGCTATTTTTTTCATTTGATGATGACACTTTCGTTTTCTTTCTTGACGATGCGACCAATTTCATAGACTGGTTCATCCAATAATTCTTTGACACGCTCTACATTTTCAGGGCTGACAGCCAACATGAGCCCCACACCCATATTGAAGATTTCAAACATTTCTTCATGCTTGATTTCACCGTATTTTTCAAGGGCTTTGAAGATTGGCAAAACTGGTACCTTGCTTTCTTCAATCTCAGCTGCTAGGTCAGCTGCAAACATACGAGGGACATTCTCAATGAAGCCACCACCTGTGATGTGGGCAATACCGTTGACCAAGCCTTCCTTGATAAGTGGCAAAACAGCCTTGACATAGATACGAGTCGGCTCAAGCAAAACTTCCTTGAGTTTCTTGCCTTCCAATTCTGGCAAAACTTCCTCACCTGTGTAGTCTGCAAAGACACGACGAACCAGAGAGTAACCATTGGAGTGAATCCCACTTGAAGCAAGTCCAAGAAGAACATCTCCTTCTGCCACCTTGGAGCCGTCAATAATTTGAGATTTTTCAGCCACACCGACTGCAAAACCAGCCAAGTCATAGTCATCTGCACCATACATACCAGGCATTTCAGCCGTTTCTCCACCAATGAGGGCGGCACCTGCCTTTACACAACCTTCTGCCACACCAGCGACTACTTGTTCTAGCTTAGCTGGTTCATTCTTGCCAGTTGCGACGTAGTCAAGGAAATAGAGGGGCTCCGCACCTGTAGCGATGATATCATTGACACACATGGCCACACAGTCCTGACCGATGGTATCGTGCTTGTCGTACTTGATAGCCAGCATGAGCTTGGTTCCGACACCATCAGTTCCTGAAATCAAGACGGGTTCTTTAACCCCAGTCTTTGAAAGGTCAAACATACCACCAAAGCCACCCAGAGCTCCCATGACACCTGCACGCTCCGTACGAGCCACGTGCTTTTTAATCCGTTCAACAACTTCATAACCCGCTTCAACATCCACACCAGATTGAGCGTACGCATTTTTATTTGCCATTTTATTTTTCCTTTTCTTTTTTTGGGAAAGACTGCGACATATTTTTAGATAAACAATTATTTTATCTAAAAATACTAGTCAGGTCTCTAGCTTTGGTCCCATAGGAGAAAGCGTCTACTGACAAATGCTTTAGCTTTTAGTCAGTAGTGAGACGTGGGGCATAAGCATTCTTATTTGTCATCTATTTGTTACTTTTTTTTAATGGAAAATCTGTCATCTATTTGTAAAAACTGGTCTTTTCTTCCAAACTTCTACGATAATCTTCTTCATAGTCATAGAGAGGTGTTGGGTAGTCACCGTCAAAGTAAGCGACACAGAGACCGCCATTTGGCGCATCTGTTTCAATCCCAATCGACTCAATCAAACCTTCAACAGAAAGGTATGTCAGACTGTCCGCTCCAATGATTTGACGAGTTTCTTCGACCGTATGATTGGCCGCAATCAGCTCCTGACGGGTCTGGATATCAATCCCGTAGAAGCATGGATAAGCTAGCGCTGGACTACCAATGGCAACGTGAACCTCAGTCGCACCCGCTTCTTTCAAGAGTTGAACGATCCGACGAGAGGTTGTTCCACGTACAATAGAGTCATCAATCATAACCACACGCTTGCCTTTTACAACGCCTGAAACAGCAGAGAGTTTCATCCGCACCCCTTGCTCCCGTAATTCTTGAGTCGGTTGGATAAAGGTACGTTGGGTGTATTGGTTCTTGATGAGGCCCATTTCATTTGGTAGCCCGGACTCTTCAGAAAATCCCATAGCCGCGCTGAGGGAAGAATTGGGCACACCGACCACGATATCCGCCTCATGCTTGAATTCACGCGCCAATTGAGCACCCATACGTTTACGTGCCGTATGAACATTGACACCATGAATGTTAGAATCAGGGCGAGCAAAATAGATATACTCCATAGAACAGATTGCTAACTGGGTATCATCTGTATAGCTATCATACTGGATTCCCTTGTCATCAATGATCACAATCTCACCTGGCTTCAAATCACGAATCCATTCAGCACCAATAACCTCAAAAGCACAGGTTTCAGATGAAACAACCACTGCTCCGTTGGCCATTTTCCCGATAGAAAGCGGACGGAAACCATTGGGGTCAAGAGCAGCAATTAACTTATCTTCAAACAGCAAGATATAGGCAAAGCCACCTTTAACTAGACTGAGCGCCTCCTTGATTTTGCCCATCAGGCTAGGATTATGACTGCGACGAATGAGGTGGGCCAAGATTTCCGAGTCCGAAGTCGCGCTGAAAATCGCTCCTCTTTGTTCTAGTTCTTTCTTGAGAGAGGCTGCATTGGTCAGATTTCCATTATGAGCCAAACCAAACTGCATATCGTGAAAACGAAAAAGGAAAGGCTGGATATTATCTACAGAAGCTTCGCCAGCAGTCGCGTAACGCACATGCCCAATCGCACCAGTCCCCGTCAATTTATCTAAGTTAGCAGGGTTTCTGAAGACTTCTGATAGAAGACCCATATCGCGATGCCGCTTTAATTTCCCTTGGTCATTGGAAAGGATTCCTGCCCCCTCTTGACCACGGTGCTGAAGACTATGGAGACCAAAATAGGTCAATTTAGCAGCATCTGGATGTCCCCAGATACCGAAAACACCGCATTCTTCATTAAGAGATTTTACTTCGTATGTCATTTTATATACCTAATTTTTATTTGTGTAGCACCAAGAGCTAAATCTACATGACTTTTACATTACTGATACTATCTATTAAAACATCTGCAAGTCTTATTTTCCAGTAAAGTATTTAACCGCCGACGCAAACAGGTGCTGGTCTTTATTTCCTGGGATATTTTGGAAAAGACCGTCTTCATAACGTTCTGAGTGTCCCATTTTACCAATGATTTGGCCGTTCTTGCTGGTAATTCCTTCGATGGCATGGATAGAACCATTTGGATTGTACTTAGAATCCATACTTGGTTTGCCTTCGAAGTCCACGTATTGGCTGAAAATTTGTCCATTGTCACGGAGTTCCGCAAATTCCTCAGCCGTCACGACAAATTTCCCTTCACCGTGTGAAACAGGAATAGCGTGGATATCGCCCACTTGCACCGCAGCTAACCATGGTGAGTTGGTATTGGCAATGCGAGTTTCTACCATCTTGGCCACGTGTTGGTTGGCATCATTGTAGAAGAGGGTTGGGCTCGTACTTTTGGCATCTTCAAAGTTCCCGTAGGGAAGAAGACCTGATTTGACCAAGGCCTGGAATCCATTACAGATACCGATAATCAAGCCACCACGGGCGATAAAGCTATCAATAGCCACACGGACTTTTTCATTGAGAAGGATGTTGACGATAAACTTAGCTGAACCATCTGGCTCGTCCGCAGCTGAGAAACCACCTGCAAAGAAGAGAATGTTAGCCTTGCCGATGTTGTCAACCATGGTTTCAACTGACTTGACAATAGCCTCTTCATTCAAGGTCACAAATGGCACCAAGTTGACCTCTGCACCTTCTTTTTCGAAGGCCTTGGCTGAGTCATATTCCGAGTTGGTGCCCGGGAAGACTGGGATATAAACCACAGGTTTTTCAACCTTTTCTTTTGCTTTAATCACAACATCTGATGCCACAGCTGGTACTTCAGCTAGTTCTTTGGCTTGGGCAAATTCTGTTGGGTAAACTTCTTCCAGTTTTCCTTGGAAGGCACTGTCAAGTTTGTGTCCATCTAGCTTCACACCGTTGACAGTTAGTGTAAAGTCTGCACTTGTTTGACCGATTTTCTCTACTCCAGCAATTTCTTCAGGAGATGTAAAGACAAATCCACCTAATTGTGCTGTCAAAGCCATTTCTAGTTCAGGCAAGGTTACCTCTGCACCGATATGATTTCCAAAGGTAGCAAGGACCAAACTTTCAAGCACACCGCCGTATTTAACAGCTGACGCAGATGTCACTTTGTAGCCAGCCTGGATGTCTTCAAACTGAGCAAAATTTTTCTTAGTCAAGTCAAAATCAATCTCTGCTGAAAGTGCTTGGCCTGGAATGTAGTAGATATTTTCCCCAACAGCTTTAAATTCTGGAGAGAGCACCTTACGGCTATCTGCTGTTGTCACTCCAAAAGCAACCAAGGTTGGTGGCACCGTCAATTCTTCAAAAGTACCAGACATAGAGTCCTTACCACCGATAGATGGCAAGCCAAGCTGAATCTGAGCTTCGATAGAGCCTAGAAGAGCTGCTACTGGCTGACCAAAACGCTCAGCTTGCTTGTCCATACGCTCGAAGTACTCTTGGTAAGAGAAGCGAGCCTTAGACCAGTTGGCACCAGCAGCAACCAAACGAGCAGTCGCTTCAATAACCGCATAGGCAGCACCGTGATATGGAGACCATTCAGCTACATATGGGTTGAATCCTTGAGCCATGACTGACGCAGTATGAGTCACACCGTGTTGAACTGGTAATTTCTGCACAGATGCCTCAGTTGGTGTGAGTTGGTAACGACCACCAAGCGGGTGATTGACTGTAGAACGACCGACCGAACAGTCAAAGATAGTCTGCAAGCCTTTTTGACTCGCATGGTTGAGATCAGATAGAACCGCAAGTGTATCTGATTCAAGCGTGTCAGCGCTTGTTGTACGTTCTTCTGGAAGCTTGACATCCTTATCCACAACCTTGGCATCAACGACTACGCGCACACCGTTTGTATCAAGGAAACGACGTTCCAAGTCGACGATGGTTTCACCATTCCAGTGCATGACAAGATTTGGTTTTTCAGTCACTGTTGCCACAACAACCGCGTCAATATTTTCTTTATTACATTCTGCAACGAAGGCATCTACGTCCTCAGGACGCACCACAACTGCCATCCGTTCTTGTGATTCAGAAATGGCAATTTCTGTACCGTTCAAACCTTGGTATTTAAGAGGCACCTTGTTGAGGTCGATTTCAAGACCATCTGCCAATTCACCAATAGCCACACAGACACCACCAGCACCAAAGTCGTTGGATTTCTTGATGAGACGAGTGACATCGCCATTACGGAAGAGGCGCTGAATCTTGCGTTCTTCGATGGCATTCCCCTTTTGAACCTCAGCACCAGCAGTCTCTACAGACTCAACTGTTTGAACCTTAGAAGAACCTGTCGCACCACCGACACCATCACGTCCAGTCTTGCCACCGAGCAGGATAATGACATCTCCCGCTTCCGGTTTTTCACGGACTACATTGCCCTTAGGAGCAGCACCAACAACGGCACCAAGCTCCATGCGTTTGGCTACAAAGCCTGGGTGGAAATATTCACGAACGTAGGTCGTCGCAAGCCCAATCTGGTTCCCGTATGAAGAATAACCATGAGCCGCTGTCTTCGAAATGACTTGTTGTGGCAATTTCCCAGCGCGCGTTTCTGAAATCGGTGCTGTAATATCTCCAGCACCTGAGATACGCATCGCTTGATAAACGTAGGAACGGCCTGACAGCGGGTCACGAATGGCTCCACCGATACAAGTAGCCGCGCCACCAAATGGTTCAATTTCCGTTGGGTGATTGTGAGTTTCATTCTTGAACATTAGGAGCCATGGTTCCTTGATACCATCAACGTCCACTTCGATTTCTACTGAGCAGGCGTTTATTTCATCAGACACTTCCATATCGTCCAAACGACCATTAGCACGCTCATAACGACCAAAAATAGTCGCCATATCCATCAAGGTTTGTGGTTTCTCTGAACGTCCCAACTCATCACGCATGGCAATATACTTGTCATAAGTCGCCTGCAATTGCTTTTGGAATTTAGAAGCTGAGAAATCAATCTGTTTCAACTCTGTCTCAAAAGTCGTGTGACGGCAGTGATCAGACCAGTAAGTGTCCAAGACCTTGAGCTCTGTTTCCGTCGGCACGCGCCCGATTGACTTGAAGTAGTCTTGGATAAAGAGTAAATCATCCACTTCCATGGCCATCCCTTGCTCGGCCTTGTAGCGGGCAAAGTCTCCTGCTGTATAGCTTTCAAAGAAAGTCAATTTTGGAATGGTTTTGTCTGACTCTGAAAATTCCTGCTTGGCAATCCCTGTTGTGATATCCTTGAAACGAGAATCAACTGGATTGAGCAGGTAGTTCTTGACCGCTTCCAACTCAGCCGCATCAATATCCTTATTAACCAAGTAAAGTTGAGCCGTATTAACCGTTACATCACTTGAGCTACCAAGCAAAAGCAAGGCTTCCTGTGAAGAAGCTGCACGCTGGTCAAACTGTCCTGGCAGACTTTCAATGGCAAAGAAAGCATAGTTGGCAAGATCCGCTTGCACGGCCGCTTCGTCCAAGACATGATCCGTCACCTGCTCAGAGAAGATGTGTTTCTCTGCAGGTGCAAACAAGTCCTCTGCCAAATCAAAGACATCATAAACCTGCACAATGCGAATACTTTTCAAAGTTGATAGTCCCAAGTTATGCTGGAGTTCTCTAACCAAACTCTCTGACTTGACCTGAAAATCAGCCTTTTTTTCAACAAAAATACGTTTATTCATCAATTCTTATTCCTTTATTTCAGCTCTTGCAATGTTCCCAAATGACCTTGAAGGTGTTATTTTAAACCTTGCAACTTTTCCCAGACAATCTCGTAAACATCTGTCAGTTCACCTAGTCCCCGACGGAGTGAAAAGGCCTGGGGGACCTTTTCAGCCTGAGTCCTTTTAGTTGAGAGACGAAGGTTTTCCGTTGCAAACAGATTATTTCAATCCCTGCAATTTCTCCCAAACAATCTCGTAAACGTCTGTTAGTTCTCCCAATCCTCTACGGAAAACATCCTTATCCATGTGGTTGCCATCCGCATCCCACAAACGGCAGTTATCTGGTGAAAATTCATCTGCTAAGATAATCTTGCCATCCTTGTCAAAACCGAACTCTAGCTTAAAGTCAATCAACTTAAGGCCAATCTCAGCAAACCAGGCTTTCAAGAGTTCATTGATCCGACGAGTTTCTTCCTTCAAGTAGGCGATTTGCTGGTCATCCGCAATCTGTAGGAATTTCACATGCTCATCATTGATGAATGGATCATCCAAATCATCATTTTTATAGTAAAATTCAACAATCGGAATCTCCAAGGCGATTCCCTCATCCACACCAAAACGTTTTGAAAAGGAACCAGCCGTGTAGTTGCGAAGCACGACTTCCAAAGGAATGATTTCCACCTTTTTATTGAGTTGTTCCGTATCTGAAAGTTTCTCCACAAAGTGAGTCGCCACACCAGCCGCATTTAATTTCTCAAAAATAAAAGATGAAATCTGATTATTCAACACTCCCTTACCTGCAATCTGCTCCTTCTTGACACCATTGAAAGCAGTCGCCTGGTCCTTGTAAGTTGAAATAATGAGATTTTCATCCTCAGTTGTATAGATATCCTTGGCTTTTCCCGAATAGATCAGTTGTTTTGACATTTTAAAGTTCGCCTTTCGTTTTACTTGAGCACATTCTACCATAAAAAACCTAAAATTACAAGAATTTAACCGAATAAATAACGTAGTAACTTCAAAAATCATAAAGAAAAACTGCAAGATAGACTCTTCTTACAGTTTTAAAATCATTTATCCTCTGAAAAACACGAACATTACTCTTTGTTCAAAAATTGATCCAAATAATAACGCAGGTAACTTTTCTTGCCCGTAATCATCTGCAGGCGACCTTCCACCCCGTACCGAAGTTTTTCAGCCTGCTCCGAAGTTAGATTAGTCTCCGCCTCGATTTTAAAGAAATTCCCTTTTTCAGTCTTAGTAGCTGTCGCATCAATACTTGTAATAGTAGAATCTAGGAAAATTTGATTCTTGGCATCATGAGTCGTAGTATAGCGAACAGAATCACCGACCTTGATCCTTGCTACATCTTTTGAACTAAGATAAGCTGTTAGTTTGGCTTGCCCTTCTTTTTCCAAGGACGGATAGAGTTGGGCTAGTAAGGCGCCTTCTGCTACCATGGTAGAATCACTGGTCTCAGGATTAAGGTGAAGCACCCCATCCTCACTAGCCGTAATTTTCCCCTTGTCTAAAAGATTTCCCTGAACCTTCTTACCCGATTCTGCCTCCAAAATTTTCTGGTCTAGAAGGGTCAATTCCTGACCAACCTTAGCCAAATGTTGGGATTTAAGGGACTCTAATTGACTACTTAAACCAGACGCATAGGCTTGCTGGGTACCTGAACCTGCATACTGAACACGGTAAGTAGCAAGACTGGATTCTAACTGAGAGAGCTGTGCTTCTACCTGAGCAACAGCCTGAGCCTTAGATTGCGGATTTTCCTCGCCCTGAGACTTATAGGACTGGTAGAGAGAGTAGGCTAGATTCTGACTGGCCAAGGAAGCACCTGTTTCAATAGCTGACTTAGCTGTCTGGTAATCGCGAATTTTAGCCTCTGTTTGGCTGATGAGGTTGCCGATTTCGGCTTGGGTTTGGCTAGCTGCTGCATTCTGGGATGCAATGGTCTCATTTTGTTGCGATGTACTAGCCCTAAGACTGCCTGCTTGACTGATGTAGTCGCGAAAGGTGGCTTGGTAGCCAAACTTATCCTCCTCTGGAAAGTGGTTCTCCCCTTCTTGCAGGCTCTTTTGCAAATACTCCAATTGCTTTTTCTGATCCTTGAGCATGTCCAACTGACTAGCATAGGCCTCCGCTTGGACACCCTCTGCCCCTTCCTGGTATTGAACCAAAAGATCCCCCTTTTTAACCAGCTTATTTTCTTCCAGATGATTGACAAGAATGCGATTGTTACTAGTTGACTGGATATTTGCAAGGATACGACTAGGCTCTACAGTAGCTCTAGTAGACAAACTCATCTCCTTCTCTGCCAAAGTTGCAAAGCCAAGCAAAAACACGAGCAGAAGGAACATGGGCACAATCACCCGACTGGAAAAATTATGGTAACGACGATTATAAAACTCCGCACTTTCTAAAAATTCTGGTTTCATCCTCTCCTCTTTCTAGCTATTCACCAAATGGGCGTAAAAGCCACCCTGTGCAAGCAAATCAGCATGCTTTCCTTCTTCAACAATCTTGCCCTGATCCAAGACAACAACTTTCTCTGTCCGCTCAGCAATGGTCAAACGGTGAGCAATGAAAATCAAGGTCTTGTCTAAAGCCATCAGATTATCCACAATCCGCTTCTCTGTCAGAATATCCAAACTGCTGGTCGCCTCATCCAAAATCAAGACCGGCGCATCTGTCAAGAGAGCACGCGCCAGAGCAATTCTCTGACGTTGACCACCTGAGATCCCTGCCCCATCCGAAGTCAACTCTGTCTGATAATTCAGTGGCATACGCTCGATATCCTCCCGAATCTCTGCCAATTCGACCGCCCGTAAGATATCCTCTTGAGTCGTCCCCTCCTTGGCTCCAAGGAGAAGATTGTCCAAAATCGTTCCGTTAAAGACATAGGGCTGCTGAGGCAGATAATTGATATACTGGCGCAGGGCTTTTTTATCAATCTGATTGAGATTGACACCACCCAGACTAATCTCTCCCTGACTTGGGTCGTAAAAATTAACCATCATCTTGGCCAATGTCGTCTTACCTGACCCTGAAATCCCCACAAAAGTCACCTTAGAACCCTGCGGAATAGTCAAATTGATATCTGACAAGACATCTCGACCATAGCCATACTTGTAGGAAACCTGCTTGAAGGTCATATCTCCCTTCATCAAGCTCAAATCCTCAACCGTTTTCTTCTCCTCAAACTCCGAAGCTACCAGATATACTTCATTTAGACGGTTATTGGCAACCTGCGCTGTCTGAAGTTTGGTTTGCAGGTTGATGATATTTTCCAAAGGATTGGTAAAGTAAACCAGCAAGGTATTATAGGTAATCAACTGCCCCAAACTCATCTTGCTATCCATGACCAGAACAGCTCCCATCCAGAGAATGCCTACATTGAGCAAGAGATGGGCAACTTTTTTCAGAGCCTTTTGCTGACTCTCTGCTCGACTATAGATAAAGGACTTCTTCAGATAATTCACAAATTCCTTGTCAATTTTTTGGTAACGCTGACTTTCACTGGTCAAGGACTTGATGGTCTCAATACCATTGATGTCCTCAATGATAGAAGAAGACAGAACCGCATTGGCTTCCATGGTATCCCGATTCATCTTTTCAAACGGCTTCATAAAGGCAAAGATGATCACTGTATAGATAGGAAGTGCCAATAAGGTCATGAAAAAGAGATTGGTATTTTGTGAAAATAAAACAAGAGAAATAATGACAACCGTTGACACATCTAGGAAAATCGAAAGAATGGTCGAAGCCAGCGCATCAATGATACTGTTAGCATCTGTAAAACGAGACACGATTTCCCCTGTCCTGCGTGTCGCAAAAAAGGACATAGGCAGGTGAAAAACATGTTTGATATAGGATAAAATCACGTCAATCGACAAGCGTTGCCCCAAAACAAGTAAGAGATACTCCTGAGCGTAAGACAAGATCTGCTGGAGAATATAGACGATGACCAGTCCAATAGAAATAATCCCAAGCGTCGAACGCATCTGATCTGGCACATAGGTATCAATGATAGACTGCAGATAATAAGAACCCACAATGTTAATCAGGGTCACCAAAAGTGTCGCTAGGACGATGTTGGCAATCAAGCCACGCTGCTTCACTAATATAGGGATAAAAGAGAGCAGGCCATTCTTTTGATCCTTATGAGGCTTGTAGTCTGGACTAGGTGCCATAAAAAGAGTCACTCCTGTCCATTCTTCCGCAAAACGCTCACGTGGCAGTTTGGTCAATTTCACCCCAGGATCTGGATCGGCAATATGAATGCTATCCTTATCCTGACCAATTACCACATAGTAGTGGAGCATTTTTCCTTCCTTAAGCACATGAGCAACAAAAGGAAAGGTCAAATCTGGCAAGTCAAAAAGCGTCATATCCGCCTTAATGGCTCGCGTCTCAAAACCAATCTCCTCTGCCACCTTGACCAAGCCCAAAGCCGTCGTCCCATCCATGGTCGTCTTAGCCAATTCTCGCAAGTGAGCCAAAGAATAATAGCTACCATAGTAGCCAAAAACCATGGCTAATGAAGCTACACCGCAGTCCATCTGATCCACCTGCGAACGATAATGACGTTTCCCAAATTTCATCTTCATCTCCTTTTTCCTAATACTCAATGAAAATCAAAGAGCAAACTAGGAAACTAGCCGCAGGCTGCTCAAAACACTGTTTTGAGGTTGTAGATAGGACTGACGAAGTCAGTCACATATATACGGCAAGGCGACGTTGACGTGGTTTGAATTTGATTTTCGAAGAGTATAAACTCATCTGATAACAACTATCTTACCCCAATCCCCAAATAAAAACTGGACTTCCTCCCCAAATGCGCCTATCTCCCTCCCAAATGCACTTTTAGGATAAAAAAATAGGCAGAACAAACGTCATGCCTACTAAAAATATGGTATGAAAGGAAATTGATTTTTTACTGACACCCTAGGCAAGCTTGGAACAAATAAACCATTGATAGTAAACTTTACGACATCCTATTTAAAGTTACTTCAATTTTTAATGTCCCTGCTATTTCTAAGCCACCTTTGGTATGATCTATTCATAGTCAGAATAGATAACACTGTTCTAAATTACGATTCATAGTTACTCCTTTTAAACTCCGATGTGATGCATTCTGAGATTATACCCTAGTCATTTTAGCGCAGACTAACAAGTCATTCTTAGCTACTTACTCTACTTGCTTTTTATTGACCTTATATCCTAGATAAAAGAGCCCAAATAAAACAGGGTAAATTTCTGGATAAAATAGGGTATTGATCGGATTTTTCAAAATCAAATACGTTGCGATGTAGATTATGAGCGATACGGTAAAATAACCCTCAGCAAAACCTAATAAAAATGTTTTCATGTTAGACTCCTATTTACCTGATAAGAAATGGCGGAAAGTTCTGCCATTCACATGCACAAAATCCCTTTGATTCAGATTCATCATTTATATCTTTGATTATTTTTTGACAAATCTTTGCGAAAAATACCAAAATATCCTGCGAAAAGCAAACCAACCAAAGTCCATTGCCAATTAAAGGATACTAACGAACCTGTACGAATCACATGAAGCGCGACATTAAGAGTTATTCCCAACAAAGGAAATATCGTGGCTAGTTTAGGTAACAATGTATTGAGATTAAGGTTGCGATTATTCATTATCTAACGCCCACGACGAGCCAAATCTGAACCAAATGTGTAACCAGCCCCAAATGCGCCAAATGCAATAGCACTTAGGCCAAATATAATCGAAATAGGTTCAATTCCTCCTTCAATTACTTGCAAATCTTTCTCATCAACTACTTGAAATTTATCCATTCTTTTCTCCTTTACTTCTATATAATAAAATGAATACCATTAAAAACAATGAAATTGTTGGTATATTAAAATCATCAAACCATGTAGGTAAGGGTAGCTTATTCACATCAGCTACCAACCTGATAATTGTATAAGATATTGAACTAAGTAATACCATAAGCTCAGGCCAAATCTTCAACATTAATTTAACAAATTTCATATATATCTACAAAATTATGGTCGATTAGCATAATATCCTGCAGCTATACCCGCACCTGCTGAAACTGTAGCAAGCGTAGCTACACCTCCAATTAATTTCCAACCAATAACTACACCACCAATAATAATTGGTGCAATTCCTCCATCTACATTCATCAACTCTTCTTCTGTAAGAGCTACAAAGTTCTGTTCCATTTTGTCAAAATTTGTCATCTTTTTTCTCCTTTATTTCTATTTTTTAGTTTACGATTTCTGGCTCTTAAACCATTTTAAAAACCAGAATAGATAAATTACTGAATTCCTTTTCGTCTCACTTATCTATTTGAGAAGTGATTTAAAATGAACAGGTAGATTTCATTTATTTTAAATACCATTTGATAAACCATGGCAATAAGATTGGTAAATACATCGCGTAGTCTCCTTCCTTTTCCTCTTACTTATCTATTCGAAAAAAATTTCGAAAATGTACAACTAAATTAAATTTTATTTAAAAAATAATTTAATGAACCACGGATACAAGATTGGTAGATACATAAACCAGACTCCTTTCTGTTTCCTCTTGCTTATCTATTCGAAAAAAATTTCGAAAATGTACAACTAAATTAAATTTATTTGAAAAATAATTTAATGTACCATGAATAGAAAATTGGTAGATACATGAAGCAAACTCTTTTCCTCTTACTTATCTAATCGAAAAAATTTCGAAAATGTACAACTAAATTAAATTTATTTAAAAAATAACTCAGTGAACCATGGATAGAACATTGATATAAACATGAACTAGGCTCCTTTCCTTTTCCTCTTACCTATCTATTCGAAAAAGAAGTCAAAAAAATAAGAATATCAGAAAATTTTCCGACATTCTTATTGATAAACTCATCCAAGTCTAACAGATATTAGACATTGAGATGTTTTTTAAGTGTTCTTCTGGCTGTCCGTGATACGGGGAAATGCAAGCCTTCTAACAAGGTCACTTCTGTGGCAGTCATCTCTTCAATTGCCTGTAAACTGACTAACGTATTGCGATTGGCATAGACAAAGTAATCTTTTTCAGCCTTGGCAGCGATATCCTTGAGACTGCCATAAATGGTCTTGATAGAATGATTGGCATAATAAACCTTGATACGATGGGATTCCACTGAGGTTTCAAAGGCTAAAATTTCATGGTAGGGCAGAGTAAAGCCCCGTCTTCCCTCAAAACTATAGGTGAAGAGACGCATATTTTCCCTCTTGTCCACTGCCAGTACATAGTCCAGACAGCGCTCCAACTGATGACGGTAATCTTCCTCAGGCTGATCCTTGGAAATAAAATCCAAGGCAGACAAGTGATAGCGAAAAGCTAGAGGCAAGGCCTCCGAGTGCGTGGACACAAAGACAATGCTTGTAAAGGGATCTCGCTCCCGAACCTGTTGAGCAACCTGAAAGCCCCGTTCACGCTCTCCATCAATCTCTAAATCTAATAAATAGAGCTGGTAATTGTCAAAATACTGAGAATACTTTTCAACATCTCCATAGTTTTTGGCAATATCAATTTCCAATCTTAAATTGCGAGAGCGACCAATATCTAGTAAAGTCTGCTCTATCCGTCCTTGCTGGACTTTATCGTCTTCCAAAACTAAAATTCTCATTCCTCTCCCCCTCGTTTCTCATCCTTAAATGGCAATTCTAAGTCTTGTCTAAAGGTCGTCTCTCCTAGCTGGGTATCTAAGTTTAAATCATAATGAAAAACCATATCCTCCAAGGTTGCTAAGCCCAGTCCACTGTGGTTTCCCTTGGTAGAGTAACCCTTTTGACTGAGAATGCTGGGATTCAGTTCTTCTTTCTTACGAGTGTTTTCAATGATAAAACGGACACTCCTATCGTCTGCCAATAAAGCAACCCGAATCTGCGGATTTTCCGCCTCACTGGCTGCCTCTAAGGCATTTGTCGTGAGGATAGAGAGGATACGGATAGCCTCCAACATCGGCAAATCCAGCTCTTCGACAACCCCCACCGTCTCCAAACTAAAATGAATTCCCTGATTATCTGCCACAATCATGGCTTTTGCCAAGGTATTGCGAATGGCTATATCATGGATATTGTGGAGATTAAAGGCCGTGTAGTCCGCCTTTCTCAGCTTTTCATTGGTCTTTAGAAAGACATCTTGATAAATGGTAGACACCTCAGCCATGTCTTGATTGGCTATGGCAGGTTCCATGCTGGCGACAATTCCTGCAAAATCATGACGGAAACCTCGCACTTCATCATAGAGATGACCTAGCTTGTCCACCATCCCTTGCAAGGAACGATTTTCATCTTCCTGTCTCTGAATAGTCTGCTCATCACGATAAATCTGCTCCAAATGCTTAATATAAAAGAGCCAAGAGAAAAAGAGAATGAAAATCAGAAGGGAAATGGTCGTGTCAAAACGAACGTAGAAAGGATTACATCCCCCAGACATGATGGATGAAAACAGTCTGAAACCAAACAATAAGGATAAAATCCACATACTTTTCATCACTAACGATCGAAATTTATCTAAAAATAATATATTGAAATCAATTCCCCATCGTCTTAAAATGACAACAGACAAAAACAACGAAATCAAACTAAATACAGAATTAAATCCACTATGCAAAAAATCAGATAGTTCAGAGTAGTCAAATATCAATCGTATTATAAATGTCAAAACCAAATATCGAATACTTTGATAAAACACAAATAGATAAAGTGCAAGAAAGAGAGCTTCCTTCTTCTTTTTCTTTAACACAATCCAAAATATTATATAAAAGAATAATAAATTGGCAACATGCGAGAAACTCGGAAAAACGAAGGTAGCAAATAGCTTAAAAACTACCAAAAGAAATATAGAACGTTTGTCATAAAATGCTTTAGAGAGTTGACTACCTAGATAAATCGGAGGAGCTAGTATATTGATTAAAATCAATATGAAACATAAAAATTCAAGAAATATAATCATAAATCTGTTTAGTTAACACATTTTAATCAAAATACTATCTTGGCTCTGGGCGTAGATGTAGCCAATGGTAAATATCTTCAAAAATCCCTCCACCATTCACTTCCTTCAATACCTCTGGGGTTAACTCTTCAAATTGTTCCAATTCTACAAATGTATTTTTCATTTCCATGACAGACTCCTTTTTATTATTTTATAGATAACTCTATTCCCTGCTCCATCTACAAAAGGCTTTAGCTTCCTTTTAAAATACAAGAAATCTAAAGCCTCCTGAAAATGGTATATTGGTTAGAGTGTTAACAATTAGTTGTGAAGATGTTATTTTTATTTAACCACGACCACTTTATAATATTCGTTTGAGTGTGGAGATTCAATCTTAATTTTTTCACCATATAAACCATCAATTTCTTTATCAAGATAATCTGAAACTCCTGATGGCAAGCGTTTCATCTTAAGAATCTCACCAGATTGATCCGCATAGGCTAGAATGTGATGATGAGTAGTGGTTGCTCCATCATCAATTAATACAAAGTAACCTGTTTTGAGCTTACCTTTCTCATTTTCTAAATAGTATAGTTTATTGTTATTGATTGTAAAGTTGGTAGCTCCAAGACGAAGTCGTGCACCTGGATTTTCTAAATAGACATCATTGCCAACTTTTTTAATCTCTGAATAGGTTGTCATTGCTGGGATATTAACCACACGATGTCCATTTTCATCAAAGTAGTAGCGATTTGGTAAGTTTTGGAAGTTCTGTACAACTGCCTTAGGATCAATATCTTGTCCTTCTTCTTTATTATCCACTAAAGCTAAGGTTGTATTTGAAACCACCTCCCCATATTTATTAGAAAACTTTTTAAACTCTGGCTTGATGTACCAAGCATTTTTTTCAACAATGACTCCATCTTTTCTATGAATAAGATGATAATCATACCCGTCAGATAAAGTAACAATATTTGTGATAATTGTATCATCCGCTTGAGATTGTTCAACCTGACTTGGGAGTTTGGTTAACAGATATCCATCCTTACCAATGACATAACTTTCCCCATCACTGGCTGGAACAGCTCTGTCTGCGACCATAGCACCTGATTTTTCAAAGTAAGACCATTTACCATTTGGAGTCGCCCATCCTGTTGCCATAGCGCCACTGCCTTTGAGGTAATACCATGTAGATCCTTCTTCGTACCAGCCAGTGCGCATGGCACCACTATTTGCGAGTGAGTACCAGGTATTGCCTTCCTTGTACCAGCCTGTGCGCATAGCACCACTATCTGCTAGTGAATACCAAGTATTGCCTTCTTTGAGCCAGCCTGTCTGCATTTTACCAGTGCTGTCAAAATGATACCATGAGCCAGCATTTTGTACCCATTTATCCTTAGCTAGACTGCCATCTTGAGAAAGATTCCAGTCAGCACCATTTTTAACCCAAGTATCTGCAGCCTGTGCTTGATTGATAGACAAAAGTAAACCAGCACCTGCAAGCAGACCAAGAGTGAGTAGTTTAGATTTTTTCATAGCCATTTCCTCCTTTATTGAATAGCTATAGGAGGGTTTCCCCTCTTTATTTAGCTATATTCTAATACTTTTCATAATCAAAGTCAATAATATTGTGAAAGATTAGACAATATTACCAATATCTACGAATTGTATTTTGAGTAATACCGTATTGATCCATATAAGAAACATATTGACCTGGATATGGAGCATGAACTACCTTTCCACCACCAACATAAATACCTACATGGTCATTTGTCTCTTCACTATTATACAAAATCAAATCTCCAGCTTGTTGAGAACCATTACTTACATAACTTCCTCCTGTTGCTTGACCATAGGTCACTCTAGGAATACTAATATCAAACTTAGCATGAATAGCCATCGTAAATCCTGAGCAATCTACGCCACTATTCAAATCTGCCCCACCCCAAACATATGGGATTTTCCCTACAAATGTCTCGGCATATTCACCAAGTGCCTGTCCACGATTTTCTACCCATACACCACTGTCTCTAAAGAAGTATGGTGTACCATTCACACGTTGATAACCAGTGACCATAGCACCACTAGCAGATAAGTAGTAATAATTACCATCAGGTTGAATCCAAGTATTTTCTTTCATCCATCCTTGGTCATCAAAATAGTACCACTTGCCATCTAATTGTTCCCAATTTTTAGCATAACCACCTGAACCGTATTTAAACCACCATTTACCATTGGTTTGCATCCATGTTCCTTTCGGATCACGATATTGATTGAAAGCTTTCTTCTCTTGATTTCCCTCTGCTTGGGTTTCTTTATCTTCAAAACCAATCAATTTTACTTGATCAGCTTCTTCAGCTTTTATCTTGCCTTGATTAACTAATTGAGCAATCGCTTCTTTCTCACTTGCTGATGGGGAATCAGCATAGGCTACCGTAGTATTTGCTAGGAGAACGCCTCCTGCAAGAACTAACAAACTAGAATAAAGATATTTTTTCATCGTGAAAATCCTTTCTTTTTTCTCCTTTTTGGAGATTGATTTTTCTGATTTCATTATATCCCTTATTTGTCCTCAAATTTCTCCTGTCCCTAGAAAGACTAAATCTGTTCCTAAACGGTCACTTATACTCAATGAAAATCAACGAGCAAACTAGGAAGATAGCCGCAGGTTGCTCAAAGCACGGCTTTGAGGTTGTAAATAGAACTGACGAAGTCAGTAACCATACCTCCAGTAAGGCGACGCTGACGTGGTTTGAAGAGATTTTCGAAGAGTATTAAGCCAAATAAAAAATTCCAAAGCAGGTGCCTTGGAACTCCGATTGCTATTTTCCTTGAATGATTTTAACCACATCTCCTACACTTTGCAGTTGGTCAATTTCCTCATCACTGATTTCGATACTAAATTCATCTTCCAGCGTCAAGATAAACTCCATCAAGTCAACGGAGTCAGCATCCAAGTCATCTTTCAGACTCAAGGATTCTGTCACGACAAAGTCCTCTCCCTGTCGCTCTTGGATAATGGTCACAATACGGTCAAAAATTTCTTTTTCTGTCATCTCTTTTATTCTCCTGAAAATTCACGCGCAGTCTGGGCAACTACGTCTGTTTCTAGCATGGTACGAATCTGGCGGATTGTACTATAGACAGCCTTGGCATCGCTGGAGCCATGAGTCTTGACAACAGGTGCCTTAACACCAAACAAGACTGCTCCACCAACATCTGAGTAGTTGAGCTGTTTTTTCAAACCTCTGAGACTGTCCTTAAGAAGGAGGGCACCTAGTTTCGCTCGAAGACCACCACCTGTAATAGCTGTCTTGAGCAAGCCCATGATTCCCATAGCTGTCCCTTCAATGGATTTGAGCACAGCGTTTCCCGTGAAACCATCTGCCACAACAACATCTGCAACGCCATTCATCAAATCACGCGCTTCCACATTTCCGATAAAGTTCAAACTTTCATCAGCCACTAATAATTCATAAGTTTCCTTACGAAGCGGATCACCCTTGCTACTCTCTGTTCCGTTGTTGAGCAAACCAACACGTGGTTGCGCAATTCCACGAACATTTTTAGCATAGAAGGAACCTAGAACCGCGTATTGATGGAGGTGATGTGCTGTATTTTCCGCATTGGCACCGAGGTCCAGCATGTCAAACCCCTTCCCATCTACAGTCGGCAAAGTCGACATAAGCCCAGGACGATCGATGTTCTTGATACGACCCACGATGAAAAATCCTGCTGCTAGTAAAGCACCTGTATTCCCAGCTGAGAGAACAGCGTCTGCTTCTCCCTCTTTGACAGCCTTGGCCGCCAAGACCATACTGGCATTTTTCTTCTTCCGAATAGCTCTCGTAGGTTCATCGTCTGAATCAATCTTCTCATCCGTATGGATAATGCTGACGCGCTCTGTCGCTGTTAGATATTGCTTGATTTTAGCTTCATCTCCGTAGAGTTGAACCTCGATATCTGAAAAGTCAGCTAGGGCTTGATTGACACCCTCAACGATGGCCTGAGGTGCGTAATCGCCCCCCATGGCATCTACTGCGATTTTTTTCATTTCTTTTCCTCTTTTAGTAATTGTCCCCAGTCTGCTAGGGAATCAATAAATTTCTTTGATTTTAGGTGAATCCCAACGTACTCTTCGTAGAGTTGATCCATAAATTGGCGTAGTTCTTGCTTGATTTCAGGCTTGAGCGAAATGGTCTCCAATGTCTCAAAATCAATAGCTTGAAATTGATTGAGCAGATAGGGGATATTGGGATTGAGATGGCAACGTCTCTCATCTTCATGATAATGATTTGGACAGAGGCAGGCTCCATATTTGAAAGAAAAGTCAAAAGCCTGACCGACCCGATGACAAAAGACACACTCATTAAAATTGAGACTAATACCAAATCGGGTCAAGATTTGAATTTCAAAAATATTAGTCAAAACCTGATAATCCAAGCCCGCTTCCATCAATTCCAAAGTCTTTTGCAAAAAAGCAAACAAGGGAGCATCCTGCTGATTGTCCTGCAAACTAGCATCGGCAAGAGCTGCCACGTAGGTCGCATAGGCCCTGACAAAGAGATCACTATTAATCTTGGGAAAGGTCATCACCTCGTGATAATCCTCAATGTAGCTAAGCCCATCATCATTGATTCGCAAGAGAAATCGTGCCAGCACTAAGGGCTGAATAACAGGTGCCAGCTTAGACTGGCCAGCATGTTTAACGAAAAACATGCGCTTGCCAGCCTGCTCTGTAAAAATCTTGACTAGCTTATCATCCTCCCGAAAGTTGCGATTGTAGAGCACCAAGCCTTGACTCGTGATAGACTGAATCATGCTTCTCTCATGTACTCCTCAAGTCGTTTCATGGCTTCTTCGATAGTCTCCATGCTAGCCGCATAAGACAGGCGAACGTAACCTTCTCCATAACGCCCAAAGGCAGCACCAGGGATAAAGGCAACAGCCTTCTTCTGAGCAAAATCCTTGAGAAAGGCAAAGGAGTCTTGATTGTAGCCCGCTGGAATCTTAGCAAAGATATAGAAGGCACCGTCTGGTTTAATAATCTCAAAACCAAGAGCAGTCATTTTTTCGATGATATAGTCCCGACGCTGGATGTATTCCTTTTTCATGGGCTCCGCATCGTTTTTACCAGCCGTCAAGGCTTCCACCGCAGCATGTTGAGCCATGGTATTTGCGGCAGTCACCAAGTACTGGTGACTCTTGATTAACTGGGCTGTGAAGGCCGCAGGAGCGAAAATCAGCCCCAAACGCCAACCTGTCATGGCATGCGATTTAGATAGACCATTGATAATAATAGCTTGGTCTCTCAACATAGTTCCCAGAGACACATGGGCTTCGCCTGTGTAGGTCAATTCTGAGTAAACCTCATCACAGACAACAAAAATTTCGTACTTGCGTAAAACAGCTGCCAAGGCCTCCAACTGCTCCCGACTGTAGGTAATTCCTGTCGGATTTGCTGGATAGTTGAGAATAACCGCCTTGAGCTTATCACCCTGCTCCAAAATAGCCTTTTCCAACATCTCAGGAGTCAAGACAAAACCATTTTCAGTTGTGTCAATCTCGACAATCTCTGCCCCAACTAGATTGATAATCGGCTCATAGCCTGGATAAGCAGGAGCTGGCAAGAGTACCTTGTCTCCCTCTTCCAAAATAGCTGTCAAAGTAGCAGATAAAGCCTCTGTCGCCCCAATTGTAACCAAGATTTCATTTTCAGGAGCATAGTCCAGTTGGTACTTTTCCTTAACAAAGTCACTGGCCGCCTGACGTAGAGTCAGCAAACCACTCATCCCTGTATAGTAGGATTGGTTCTGATCAATCGCTCGCTTGGCCGCCTCCTTGACATGATCTGGCGTTGTAAAATCAGGCTCCCCCAAGGTCAAACGCAAGACCCCAGGAATCTCCGAAATAGCCTGGTCAAACTGACGAATCAACGAAACTTGAATCTTATCTAACTGTTTATTAAAGCGCTTAGTTAAGTCCATAGATACCTCCTACTTTCAAAACGTATCTCTATTATACTACAAAAGCCCCCCGACCGCAAAAATACATGATAGAATAGCTTTCCACTTTCTATTTTACTTTTCCTCTTTACAGGTCTATAATGGTAACAGATTCTATTTGGAGGTTTTTATGTCATTTCTATCAAAAAATGGAGCAGGCATCTTGGCCTGCCTTCTGATTTCACTACTTGCTTGGTATCTAGGCGGATTCTTCCCTGTGATTGGCGCACCCGTCTTTGCGATTTTCATAGGCATGCTCCTACATCCCTTTCTCTCGTCTCATAAACAACTGGATGCTGGATTGACCTTTAGTTCCAAAAAATTGCTCCAGTATGCCGTTATCTTGCTTGGTTTTGGTCTCAATATCTCGCAGGTCTTTGCAGTCGGACAATCTTCACTCCCTGTCATCCTGTCCACTATCTCAATAGCCTTGATTGTTGCCTACCTTTTCCAGCGTTTCTTTGCACTGGATACAAAACTGGCTACCTTGATTGGGGTGGGGTCTTCAATCTGTGGGGGCTCTGCCATTGCGGCGACAGCGCCCGTCATCCATGCCAAGGAAAAAGAAGTCGCCCAAGCCATTTCCGTTATCTTTTTCTTCAATGTCTTGGCTGCGCTCATCTTTCCAACTCTAGGAACCTGGCTTCACTTATCAAATGAAGGCTTCGCCCTCTTTGCAGGAACTGCAGTCAACGATACTTCCTCTGTAACCGCCACAGCCAGCGCCTGGGACAGTCTCTACCAGACTAATACCCTCGAATCCGCAACCATTGTCAAACTCACACGTACTCTGGCTATCATCCCCATCACTCTCTTTCTCTCCTACTGGCAAAGTCGCGAGCAAAAAAATAAGCAAGGCTTACAACTGAAAAAAGTCTTCCCACTTTTTATCCTTTACTTTATCCTCGCATCTCTCCTAACCACCCTACTGACCTCTCTCGGTGTGTCCAGTAGTTTCTTTACCCCTCTCAAACAACTTTCCAAATTCCTCATTATCATGGCCATGAGTGCTATCGGTCTCAAAACTAATCTGGTCGCTATGGTCAAATCCAGTGGAAAATCCATTGTTCTCGGAGCCGTCTGCTGGATTGCCATCATCCTCACCAGCCTCGGTATGCAAGCATTGATTGGTATTTTCTAATACTCTTCGAAAATCTCTTCAAACCACGTCAACGTCGCCTTGCCGTATATATGTGACTGACTTCGTCAGTCTTATCTACAACCTCAAAACAGTTTTTTGAGCAGCCTGCGGCTAGTTTGCTCTTTGATTTTCATTGAGTATAACACAAAAGGTAGCCCACCAGCTACCTTTTTCTTATGCTTCCTCAATCAAGCGTGTGTGTTCTCTCTTGATGCAACGATTCATCACGATATCATCACATCCTCCAGCACGCAAGATTTCTTCCGCTTCTAGACTTTCAAGTCCTAGCTGTGCCCAAAAAATCTTTGCATCAGCTTTGAGAAAATCACGCGCCACATCTGGCAAAAATTCACTGCGCCGGTAAACATTAACAATATCTACAGGAAAAGGAATCTCAGCGAGGCTTGCATAAGCCTTTTCACCCAAGATTTCGCCACCTGCTACCTTGGGATTGACTGGGATGATTTTATAACCCCGAGCCTGCATTTCCTTGGTCACTCGATTGCTAGTTGTTTCTTCACGGTCTGACAAGCCCACTACAGCAAGGGTTTTACTCGTTGCTAGATACTGACGAATCACACCATCACTTGGATTGATAAATTCTTGACTCATAGAAATCCTCCTTTTTCATCAGTATAGCATATTTTGAAAAGGCTTGCAGAATTCTACTACAAAAAAGGAGGACTAGCCCCCTTTTTATTTAGCCTCGTACCAGGTTGCCCCTTCATTTTCATCTGCAATGAGGGGAACACTGAGTTGAATGGCTTCTTCCATGATTTGTTTCACTAATTTTTTCATCTCTGCCAGTTCCGATTTAGGAACTTCAAGGACGATTTCATCGTGCACTTGCAGAAGCATCTTAGTCTGATAACCACCTGCAACCAAGGCTTTATCCAGCTGAATCATGGCAATCTTGAGAATATCTGCCGCCGATCCCTGGATTGGTGAATTAATAGCCGTCCTCTCTGCAAAACCACGAATATTAAAATTGCGCGAATTGATATCTGGCAACTCACGACGACGCTTGAAAAGTGTCTCTACATAGCCCTTATCACGCGCCTCACGCACCACTTCATCCATGTAGTTTTTAATACCTGGGAAGCGTTCAAAGTAGGTATCAATGTAGGCCTTGGCCTCCTTACGGCTAATGCCCAAATTATTAGACAAACCAAAATCTGAAATCCCGTAAACCACTCCAAAGTTGACGGCCTTGGCATTGCGACGGTCGTTTGGCGTCACATCCTCAGGACGTTCAATTCCAAAGACACGCATAGCTGTTGAAGTATGGATATCTGCTCCATCTTGGAAGGCCTTGATTAAGTGCTCATCCTTAGAGATATGCGCCAAAACGCGCAATTCAATCTGCGAGTAGTCCGAGCTGAGTAGCACACTATCCTCCCACTCAGGCACAAAAGCCTTACGAATGAGACGGCCCTGCTCCAAACGCACAGGAATATTTTGCAAGTTTGGATCCACACTAGACAGACGCCCAGTCTGAGTCAAATCCTGCACATAGCGAGTATGAATCTTGCCATCAGCCAAAATCCAGTCCTGCAAGCCAATTACATAAGTCGATTGAATCTTAGCAATCTGACGATAGTCTAGGATTTTCTTAACAATCGGAGCAATAGGAGCCAGGCGCTCCAAGACATCCACCGCTGTCGAGTATCCAGTCTTAGTTTTCTTAGTGTACTCTAGAGGAAGTCCCAATTTTTCAAAGAGAAGCACTCCCAACTGCTTAGGCGAATTGATATTAAACTCCTCACCAGCCAGTTCATAAATCTCCTGAGTCAGTTTTTCAATGACAAGCTCATTTTCAGCCTGCATCTCAAGCAAGGTCTCTTTCTTGACCGTAATCCCAGCAATTTCCATCTTGGCAAGGACAAAAGCCAGAGGTTGCTCCATATCATAAAGAAGCTCTAATTGCCCATTTTCGCTGAGTTTTTCAAGTAAAACAGGCTCTGTTTCGACCAAAACAGCAAGTTTACGTGCCAAATGTTCTAAGAATTTCTCGCGTTCAGGAATGGCCTTTTTAACACCTTTACCGTAGAAAGTCTCATCATCAACCAAATAAGTCTGACCATAAAGACTAGCAATAGTCGCAATTTCATTGTCCTCCACAGTCGAAAGGAGGTATTTAGCCAAACGACTATCAAAAGCAGGTGACTGCAAATCCAGACCAAAACGATGCAAAAGAACTTTAGCCTTTTTGAAGTCATACACTCTCAGAGGTGTTTTTTCTAGGAAATCCTTGAAAATCGGCTCTTGCAACAGCTCAAGCTTGTCTGTGGCATAGAGCTTTTCCCCACAAGACCAAGCAAAACCAACCAAATCATCCGTATGGTAATTCTCACCAAAAAGCTCAAAATGGAAGATAGACTCTTCACTCAGCATATCTTGACTGATTTGGTTAACAATAGTAAAATCCAAACTCTCAGTCACATCAGCTGACGACACATTTAAAGTCTGCTTGAGCTGTTTGAAGCCCATCTCATCGTAGAATTTTCCAAGATTTTCCACATCTGGACCACTATAGACCAAGTCCTCCAAACCAATCTCAATCGGTGCCTTGGTATCAATGGTCGCTAGTGTTTTAGACAAAAAGGCCTGTTCCTTATCATTGATAAGATTTTCCTTCATCTTAGAAGCCTTCATCCCATCGATATTCTCATAAATCCCCTCGAGTGAGCCATGCTCCAGCAAGAGCTTGATACCCGTCTTTTCACCGATTTTGGTTACTCCAGGGATATTATCCGACTTATCACCCATGAGTGCCTTGAGATCGATAAACTGAGTCGGTGTGATGCCCATCTTTTCCATAAGATATTCTGGCGTAAAGGCCTCAAACTCAGCCACACCTTTCTTGGAAATCTCAACCACCGTATGCTCATCCGTCAGCTGAATCAAGTCCTTGTCCCCACTGACAATGGTAATATCAAAACCATCCTGCTCAGCTAGTTTATCCAGCGTCCCAATGATGTCATCTGCCTCATACTGAGCCAACTCATAGTGACGAATCCCCATATGATCCAACAACTCACGAATGAAAGGAAATTGCTCACGAAACTCATCAGGAGTCTTAGCCCGACCACCCTTATAGTCCGCATACATCTCTGTCCGGAAGGTCGTCTTCCCCGCATCAAAAGCTACCAAAATATGACTGGGCTCAACCCGCTCCAATAAATGACTCAACATCAACTGAAAGCCATAAATGGCATTGGTATGCAAACCAGCCGCATTCTTAAAACGGTCCAACTGCTGATAGAGCGCAAAAAACGCCCGAAAAGCAACAGAAGACCCATCAATCAATAATAATTTTTTCTTATCCATACACCCATTATAAAGGAAAGCACCAAAAAATACCATTGGGAAGAGCTAGACCGAGTATTTTTCATCTCTTTTCCGAATAAATAGATAGAGCCAGAGAATCCATTAAACCTAGATTTAAAAATGTGCTATAATGAAAGGAGAAAGAATATGACATTACGTCATCCGGGCATCAGCCCAACCAATGATTTAGTGGCTAAGAAGATTTTTAGCAATCCAGAAATCACTTGTCAATTTATACGCGATATGCTGGACTTGCCAGCAAAAAATGTGACCATTTTGGAGGGAAGTAACATTCACGTCTTGCCTTCCCTGCCCTACTCGGCGCAGGATTTCTATACTAGTATAGACGTCTTGGCAGAGTTGGACAACGGTACTCAGGTTATTATCGAAATCCAAGTTCATCATCAGAATTTTTTTATTAATCGTTTGTGGGCTTACCTGTGCAGTCAGGTCAATCAAAACCTTGAAAAAATTCGTCAGCAAGAAGGCAATACTCATCAAAGTTACAAACACATCGCCCCCGTTTATGCCATTGCAATCGTGGATAGCAATTATTTCCAAGATGACTTGGCTTTCCATAGCTTTAGTATGCGCGAGGACACGACAGGTGAGGCTTTAACAATTACAAACAATGGACAAGAAAACTATCTAGTCAAGATAGCATTCTTGGAACTAAAAAAATACAGAGAAACCAGCAAAGACAAGGTTCGCAAGCCGTGGTTGGAGTTTTTCGGGAATAAGCCCTTTACCCAACAACCTGAGCGAGCTATCAGCCAAGCAGACCAACTGCTGGACTACAAGAGCTGGTCCGAGGAGGACAGGAAGATGTTTAGTGAACAACGCAGACGCGAAGAACAAGCTTTGTTAGCACAGGACTATGCTTTGGAAACTGCTAGAGCCGAGGGACTTGAACGTGGGAAAGTTGAAGGAAGAGTCTTTGCTTTCTTAGATATAGTTCGCCAAGGTCTTCTGACTTCCGAGGTTGCCAGTCAGCAATTGGGTATGACTGTCGCTGAATTTGAGGCACTATTGTAAGTTTATAGAATAACATAAAAGTGAACAAAGCTGAAACATCGTTTTGTTCACTTTTTTCTTCTTTTCAACAGAACTCTCACTATAGTCCATATCACAAAAAGAGAAGGGCATAAATCCTTCTCTTTTATATCTTCAACTAATTAGTTTTTGCGTTTCACAAATGGAAGGGCACCAAGGAGCAATCCAAGGAATCCTAATGATGCAATTGCAACATTATCTTTTCCACCAGTATTTGGAAGTTCTTTCTTATCATCTGCTTTTGCAGCTGGGGCTTGATAAGTATTGTCTTGGCTAGTTCCTGCTACAGTTGGTGCAACCGCAGGAGTTGCTGGAGCATCTGCTGGTGTTGCTGCTGGAGCATCTGTTCCAGAAGCTGATGGTGTTTTTGATACAAGTGCAGGTTCATTTACAGCTGTGTTATCACTTTGTCTACCTTCTTCTTTAGTTGGGCTACCAGTACTATCACCTACTTTTTTAATTTCAGGATACTCTGGAAGTTCTTCTTGAACTAAAGCTTCACCTTTTTCTGATTTAGGTTGTTCAGCTGGTTTATTTTCCTCAGCAGGAGCGGGATTTGTAGTTTCTTCAGCTTTTTTATTTGCCTCATCTAATTCTTTTTCTGCTTCTTTTGCAGTTAAGCCTTCTTTGAATCGTTTCACAAAGTCAGATCTCTTTTTAGCTGCTTCTTCCTTTAATTTTTCAATTACTTCCTGTTTTTGTTTTTCTAATTCAGGATCATTCTTCGTATCAGCTTTTTCTAATTCTGCAATTGCTGCTTTTAATGCCGCATCATAATTAGCTAAGAATTCTTTTTGCGCTGCTTCTTCTTTAGCTGCCGCTTCTTTATCTTCTTCTGCAGCCTTCTCATTCGCTTTATCGATTAATTCTTCGGCTTGTTTTGCAGTTAAGCCTTTTTTGAAGCCTTCTACGATTTGTTTTCTTGTTGCGTCTGATGCTGCTTTTAATGCTGCAATTGTATCAGCTTTTGCTTTTGCTTCTTCTGGACTATTCGTTTCAGCTTTTTCTAACTCTGCAATTGCTGCTTTTAATGCTGCATCATAATTAGCTAAGAATTCTTTTTGCGCTGCTTCTTCTTTAGCTGCCGCTTCTTTATCTTCTTCTGCAGCCTTCTCATTCGCTTTATCGATTAATTTCTCTGCTTCTTCTACAGTTAATCCTTTTTCGAAGCCTTCTACGATTTGTTTTCTTGTTGCGTCTGATGCTGCTTTTAACGCTGCAATTGTGTCAGCTTTTGCTTTTGCTTCTTCTGGACTATTCGTTTCAGCTTTTTCTAATTCTTTGACAGCCTCTTCTAATGCTTTATCATAATTTGCTAAGAACTCGTCTTGTGCTGCTTTTTCTTTTGCTGCCGCTTCTTTATCTTCTTCTGCAGCTTTCTCATTTGCTTTATCGATTAATTTCTCTGCTTCTTCTACAGTTAATCCTTTTTCGAAGCCTTCTACGATTTGTTTTCTTGTTGCGTCTGATGCTGCTTTTAATGCTGCAATTGTGTCAGCTTTTGCTTTTGCCTCTTCTGGACTATTCGTTTCAGCTTTTTCTAATTCTTTGACAGCCTCTTCTAATGCTTTATCATAATTTGCTAAGAACTCGTCTTGTTTTGCTTTTGCTTCTGCTTCTGCTTTTGCTTCTTCCGCAGCTTTTTTATTTGCATCATCAATTGCTTTTTCAGCTTCTTCTACAGTTAAACCATTTTTGAAACCATCCTCGATTTCTTTTTTCTGTTTAGCTGCTTCTGCTTTTAATTTTGTAATGGCCTCTGCAACTTGTTTTGCTAATTCAGGATTATTTTGAGTATCCGCTTTTTTTTAATTCTGCAATTGCGTCTTCTAACGCTTTATCAAAATTCGCTAAAAATTCTTTTTGAGCTGCTTCCTCTGCTTTAGCTGCTTCTTCCTCTTCTGCTTCCTCTTTTTTAGCAATTTCTTCTATTTCATTTTCAGTAGCTTCTGCGGTTTTCCCTGTCTTGAACCCATCCTCGATTTTAGCTCTCTCTTTAGCTGCTTCTGCTTTTAATTTTGCAATTGTCTCTTTAATACTTTCAGCTGATCCTGGATCATTTTTTGCTTCTTCTTCTAATTCTTTAATAGTTTCTTCTAAAGCTTGATCAAAATTAGCTAAAATTTCATTTTGAGCTGTAGTTTCTTCTGCAGCTTTTACAACTGACGGTTGAGAAGCAATAAATGCGGATCCCAACATAGCAACACTAGCCAAGCTAGTTAAAATTATTTTCTTTTTATCCATTTTAAAAACCTCTTTTTTTATAATATATTCCTTTCCATTATAACGTTTCTTAATGTCATAAGCAAGCAATATAAATAAACCCTTTTAATTCATTTAAACTGGAAAAATTTATCCTTTCTAAATCTTATCTTTTCTTCAATCCACTACAGTTGACAAAGAGCCAAAAAAGCTAAAAAGCAGGAGATTTCTCCCCTGCTTTGATTTAATTACTTAAAATAAAACCCATTCACCATTAGCATTCACAGTATACCCATTAATTGTAGTATTAACTGCCAAAGCTCCTGAAGAATATGAATAATACCATTTACCAGCTACTTGGAACCAACCAGTTACCATAGCACCTGAGCCTTTGAGGTAGTACCATGAATCACCTACTTTAGCCCAGCCTGTTTGCATAGCACCTGAACCGTTTAGATAGTACCAAGTGCTACCATCTTGCAACCAACCTGTTTGCATTTCGCCTGAACCGTTTAGATAGTACCAAGTGCCACCATCTTTAACCCACCATTTTTGCATGATGCCTTCAGCGTTAAAGTAATACCACTTACCGCCATCTTGTAACCAGCCAACTTGACGTTTACCTTCTTTATTCACATAAATCCAGTTACTATCAACTTTATTCCAGCCAGCTTTTGTATTAGATTCATCTGTTAAGAAATATGTTTTACCATCAACGGTAATTTCCCCAAACTTACGTTCACCTTCTTCAGTGACATAGTAATACTTATCACCAGCACCCTTGATAAGACCTGTCTTACGCTCACCTTCTGTAGTAATGTAATACCATTTTCCAGCACTATCTTTTACAATACCTGACTTGGTTGTACCGTCTTCAGCAAAGAAGTACCATTTAGCACCTACCTTATGCGCTCCAATTGTCACAACACCATCTTTGACAAAATAAGTTTTTCCATTTTCAGAGATAATCTCTGTCTTACGAGCTCCATCTGACACAAAATAATAGGTTTTTTCTCCTACTTTAATGAAACCAGTTTTCTTAACACCTTGTCCGTCTAGATAGTAACGTTCAGATGTGTTTTCAAGAACTCCGTGAGCCATAACACCTTCACTATCAAAATAGTAAGTTTTTCCATCAACATTAGCACAACCTTTTACAGGATTTCCTTTATAGTAAAGATAACGATTACCAGCAGACACACGCCATTTTACATCTTTATCAGAAGTTTTATAGCCTTGAGTATTTAACTCACTGACAGACGCATCGGGATCGTTTACATAATCATCAATCTTTGTCCCTTTCTCAACGAATAAGTAGTATTTTCTTCCCCCTTCAACATAGGCACGTTGAAATTCAAATCCTTCAATTGTCGAATGTTTAGAGATCGGCTGATTCCCATCTTCAAAAAATACTGTCTTACGTTCTTGTGAACGACCATTAATCACTGTGATCCACTCAGTTCTATAAACAACTTCTTCCGCACTTACTGGACGAGCTGTAATTGCAGAGTAACTGGTTAAAACTGCTGCACTTGCCATTGTCAAGCTAGCTACTGCTAGGGCTAAAGCTTTTTTATTTTTCATATGAGCATTCTCCATGTTTAAAATTTTAGGTAATAAACCTAGTTTTATTGTATCTTATTTTTTAAAAAAATTCTAAAAAAAACTGAACTTTTTATGGAAAAAATAAAAAGCAGAAGAAATCTCCTGCTTTTTTGATTAAACTAGATTATTTAACCCATTCACCGTTTCCGTTTACAGTGTATCCACCTACAGTAGTATTAACTGCAAGGGCACCAGAACCGTCAACGTAGTACCATTTACCAGCAACTTCAAACCATTGGCTAGCTTTCATAGCACCTGATGCTTCAAGGAAGTACCATTTGCCACCGTCTTGCAACCAACCAGTTTCCATAGCACCTGAACCATTTAGGTAGTACCAAGTGTTACCATCTTTAACCCACCATTTTTGCATTACGCCTTCAGCGTTAAAGAAGTACCATTTACCGTCGATTTGTTTCCAACCAGTAACTTGTTTGTTGTTGTCATAGTAGTGCCATCCGTTTTCACCTTGAACCCACTCAGTACGAACAACATTGTAGCTGTCAGTTTTTTCAATTTCAACTGATGCATTTACATACATATCATTATTTTCGTTACGTCCAACTGCATCTGCTGTAAATAGTGAAGATTTTGTTAGGCGCTCAGGTAAAAAGTAACCTTTTGGTACTGTCAAAATACGGTAAACCGCTACTCCACCCTCGTGTAATTCAAACTCAGCATCACCTGCTTCATTTGTCTTAGCACTTACAGGAGCTGGGGCATCTTTAACAGGTTTTCCACCTTGAGCATTCAAGAAATCTTCAGTAGTTTTGTAAACTAATAGCTCAAATTCAACACCTGCAACTGGTGCACCTTGTTTATCTTTAACGTTGATACGTCCATGTGTTCCATTTGTGAATGGTACAACCTTTTGAACTTTACCATCTTTAAGATTAAATTGGCTATCATATGGATTAGATACTTTATCCTTGAATTGATTTTTAGGATTAATTACCAAATAAGTATAAGTAGAACCATCTTTATATTGAACAGATACTACTTTATCTCCATTTGCTAGAACTTGTTCAGCACGGTTAGTTTCAGTTGCTTTTTCCACTTGTGAAGGATCGTAAGTTTTTTCAACTTTTCTAACTGATGCTGCTTCTTCAGGTGTCAATTGTCTGTCAGCTGAAACAGCTTGTGCAGCACCAAATGCTGCAAGAGCGACTGCGCTTGTCAATAAAACTTTTTTCATCGTTTTATCTCCTTTGTTTTTCTTTAAAAATTTTTTCGTAAGACTATCTTACTACCATACAGTATATAAATATTTGCAGGATTTGTCAAGGGTTTTCATCAACTTTTTACCTATTTTTTCAAAAAAGATAAAAAAACGCTTTTGTGAGATGAAATACCCTTCAAATACCGTATCTCCCAAGTGAAAATCTCACAAATTTCTTAAACCCTGAGTCAAACCTCACATATTTAATCCATATCGATAGTTGGATAGAACTCACTTCCATGATATTATCCTATAACCCCTTCCAAATGTCAAGCAAAAATGACAAGTATTTTAGAAATAACTCGCCATTTCATTAACTTTCTACTATTTAAAATGTGACCTCATAGCAAGGACTCAAACTCAGCGACAGTCATGTCCAACTGTTCACTCGCAAATTCAGAGGTTAAAACATGTTGGCGTACTAAATCTAGAAAGGTAAAGATTTTCCCACGCTCCAGTCCCTGTTCAACGCCTTCTGCTCGTCCTTGTTCAAGACCCTCTGCACGACCACGTTCAAGACCTCGCTCTAAACCTTTTTCGATTCCTTCCGCTCTAGCAGTTTCCAAGGCATAGTCCTGCGCTAACAAGGCTTGTTCTTCACGCCTGCGTTGTTCACTAAACATTTTCCTGTCCTCCTCGGACCAGCTCTTGTAGTCTAGCAGTTGGTCTGCTTGGATGATAGCTCGCTCGGGTTCTTGAGTAAAGGGCTTGTTGCCGAAAAACTCCAACCAGGGCTTGCGAACCTCGTCTTTGCTGGTTTCTCTGTATTTTTTAATTCCAAGAATGCTATCTTGACTAGATGGTTTTCATGACCGTTATTTGTGATGGTCTTAATCTTTCAATAGTGCCTCAAACTCAGAGACAGTCATGCCTAATTGCTCGCTAGCAACTTCAGAAGGCAAAAGACCTTGGCGAACCATATCTAAGAAGGCAAAGAATTTCCCACGCTCCAGTCCTTGTTCAAGACCTTCTTCTCGCCCCTTTTCAATTCCCTCTGCACGACCACGCTCTAAACCTTGTTCAATACCTTGTTCCAGCCCCTCTGCTCTAGCTGTTTCCAGGGCATAGTCCTGTGCTAACAAGGCTTGTTCTTCGCGCATACGTAGTTGACTAAACATTTTCCTGTCCTCCTCGGACCAGCTCTTGTAGTCCAGCAGTTGGTCTGCCTGGCTGATGGCTCGCTCGGGTTCTTGGGTAAAGGGTTTGTTCCCGAAAAACTCCAACCATGGCTTACGAATGCTATCTTTGCTGGTTTCTCTGTATTTTTTTAATTCCAAGAACGCCATCTTGACTAGATGGTGTTCTTGACCGTTATTTGTGATGGTTAAGACCTCACCTGTCGTGTTCTCGCGCATACTAAAGCTATGAAAAGCCAAGTCATCTGAGAAGTAGTTGCTGTCCACAATAGCAATAGCATAAACTGGTGCGATGTGTTTGTAACTCTGGTGTGTATCACCTTCTCGTTGACGAATTTTTTCTAGGTTTTGATTGACCTGACTGCACAGGTAAGCCCACAGGCGATTGATGAAAAAATTCTGATGATGAACTTGAATTTCAATAATTACTTGCGTACCATTATCCAACTCCGCCAAGACGTCTATACTGGTATAGAAATCCTGAGCCGAGTAAGGCAGGGATGGCAAGACATGAATATTGCTCCCCTCCAAAATGGTTACATTTTTGGCTGGTAAATCCAACATATCGCGAATAAATTGACAAGTGATTTCTGGATTGCTAAAGATTTTCTTAGCAACCAAATCATTGGTCGGACTGATGCCCGGATGTCTGAGAATCATCCTCTTCCTCCTTTTATTATACCACAGTTTTAAATCTAGGTTTTCTAGATTCTCTGGCTCTATCTATTTATTCGGAAAAGAGATGAAAAAACCTGAGAATCATCTCAGGCTTGGTCATTAAATCTTTTTCTCAATACTGAAAAGTGGAGAAAGTGGGCGTTTTTCATGGATACGTACAATAGCATCACCTAGGAGATGAGCGATTGAAATTTGCTCAATCTTATCGATCAAACGCTCTTCTGGCAGATAGATGGTATCCAAAACAACCAATTTCTTAATAGCTGAATTTTGGATATTGTCCATAGCTGGACCAGATAGAACTGGGTGCGTACAGCTCGCATAGACTTCAACAGCACCAGCTTCTGCAAGGGCATCTGCCGCATGACAAATCGTTCCAGCAGTATCAATCATATCATCAATCAAGATACAAGTCTTGCCTTCTACCTTACCGATGATGTTCATGACTTCACTGGTATTCATCTTATCAACGCTACGACGTTTGTCAATAATAGCAATAGATGTTTTCAAAAATTCTGCCAACTTTCGAGCACGAGTCACCCCTCCATGGTCTGGGCTGACAACCACATAGTCAGAACCAACCATGCCACGACGCTCAAAATAATCCGCAATCAGAGGAGCTCCCATCAAATGATCCACAGGAATATCAAAGAATCCTTGAATCTGCGCAGCATGCAAGTCGATGGTCAATAAACGATCCACTCCAGCTACTTCAAGCATATTTGCAACAAGTTTTGAAGTGATTGGCTCACGCGCTCTCGCCTTTCTATCCTGACGTGCATATCCATAGTAAGGCATGACAACATTGACAGATTCTGCACTCGCACGCTTCAAAGCATCTACCATAATCAAAATTTCAAGCAGATTGTCATTTACAGGCGAACTAGTTGATTGTAGGATAAAGACGTGTTTCCCACGGATTGATTCTTCGATGTTGACCTGAATCTCTCCATCTGAAAATTGGCGGACACTTGATTTCCCCAACTCTATCCCAATCTCCTGCGCTACACGTTTTGCCAATTCTTGATTAGAAGAAAGGGCAAACAGCTTTAAATCAGAAAAAGACATGATTTCCTCCGGTATATATGTATCGCTTGTGCTTTTCACAAGATTTTTCCATTTACCATTGTAGCGCTTTTTGCACTATTTTTCAATCAAAAATAAAAGAAGGGCACCATATTTGTACCCTTGCATCATTCTTTTAAAAAATATTCTAGTTCATCAACTCATTGTGCTTCTCAACAAAACGATAAGCCTGATAAAAACCATAGAGAGTAATAGCCGTAACCACTGGAATCGCTAAAGGCAACTCTGTCTCCAATTCAACAAAAGGAGAATTAAACAAGAAATGAGTTCCCAAGGCTAAACCTAGGAAAATAAGCCCCTCTTTCTTGCCAACCTTCTGCCCTTTATAAGCTCTGTAAAGCAAGTAAACACCTACTACAGCCAGACCTGAAAAAGTCCAGTGAGAGGCAATTCCTGAGATGATACGCTCTAAAATTCTCGAAATAGTAAAGTCAAAGCCCTCTGGCAAATCCGTACGAATATAGCCAATATCCTCAATCATTTGAAATCCCAAACCAGAAGCAATTCCAAGTAAAAACAAAGATTTTAATTTTCGTACAGGAATCAAAGCCAAAACAAAGACAAGTGGCAATAATTTCAAGGGCTCTTCTACCAAAGGAGCCACAATAGCACTTTCAAAGGCATTTAAAAATGTACTATCTGGGAAAAGAACACCCAGTAAATCATGGATATAGGTATTCGCAAAGCTAGACAGCCATCCTGAAAGGAACATCCCACCCAATAAAGACAAAATCAAGGCCTTCTTTGGCAATTCCCATTTTTTCCCAATACGGAAAAGGAAATAAAGAGCCGGAATTATGTAAAAGAGAGCTAGAAAGATAGAAACTCCCATTAGTCCATATTCCGCAGCTGACATCGAACCGTCCGTATAGTAGATAGTTTCATACTGCAAACCAATACATAGCAATAAGATAAAAATAAATAAAATGCTGTTTTTCTTCATACACTTTCTTTCTAAATGAAGTATTTATAATTCTACGACTGTCATACTTCCTGTATCCACATCGTAAATGGCACCAGAGATTATCACATCATCTGGTATTAAGGGAGACTCGATAAGGAGTTGCATATCCTCACGCACACTCTCCTCTATATCTTGGAAGGGCAAAAAGTCCTGGTCTGACACATCGACACCTAGTTCCTCTTTTAAATACTCCTGAAAAGGTCCATTTTCAAAGGTCTGAGCACCACAGTCTGTATGGTGCAGCACCACAATCTCTCTTGTCCCCATCTGTTGCTGGGAAATAACTAGCGAACGAATCATGTCCTCAGTCACTCGACCACCTGCATTCCGCAAGATATGAGCATCCCCAAGTGCCAATCCCAAAGCTTGCGCAACGTGCAAACGTGAGTCCATACAGGTCACAATGGCTACTCTAGTTTTGGGTTTAAGTGGCAGATTTAACTGCCCATGTAAGGCAACATAAGCTTGATTGGCTTGCATAAACTGTTCAAAATACGACACGATTCCCTCCTCGAAAATTTGATAGTCAAATATTTCTCCTATCTTATCATTTTTAAAAGGATTTGTCACGGATTATGCAAAGACCTTTTTCAAAACTTCCTGAATCGTTGTTACTCCAATGACCTGAATTTCCTTAGGCGGAGTGATTCCTGTCAAAGAATTCTTAGGTACATAAATCTTAGTAAATCCCAGTTTAGCAGCTTCATTGATGCGTTGTTCGATACGATTCACGCGCCGAATCTCTCCCGTCAAACCAAGTTCTCCTACAAAACATTCCTGAGGATTAGTTGGCTTGTCTTTATAACTCGAAGCAATAGCAACCGCAACAGCTAAGTCTATCGCAGGTTCATCCAATTTAACACCGCCAGCAGATTTGAGATAGGCATCCTGATTTTGCAAGAGAAGACCTGCACGCTTTTCCAAAACAGCCATAATCAAACTCGCACGATTAAAATCAAGTCCTGTCGTCGTACGCTTGGCATTTCCAAACATGGTCGGTGTTACCAAAGCCTGAACCTCCGCCAAAATCGGACGCGTCCCTTCCATAGTCACAACGATTGACGAACCAGTCGCCCCATCCAAACGCTCCTCTAGGAAAACTTGACTCGGATTGAGGACTTCAACCAAGCCACCCGACTGCATCTCAAAAATCCCAATCTCATTAGTGGAGCCAAACCGGTTTTTGACCGCTCTCAAAATACGAAAGGTATGGTGACGCTCCCCTTCAAAGTAAAGCACCGTATCCACCATATGCTCCAACATACGAGGACCAGCTAGAGTGCCCTCCTTGGTCACATGTCCTACGATAAAGATGGCAATGTTATTTGTTTTGGCCAGCTGCATAAGTTCCGCTGTCACCTCACGCACTTGAGAAACAGACCCCTGCACCCCTGAAATCTCAGGAGACATAATAGTCTGAATGGAGTCGATGATGAGGAAGTCTGGCTGGATGCGCTCCACCTCAGTTCGAACACTCTGCATATTGGTCTCTGCATAAAGATAAAACTCACTATCAATATCACCCAAGCGCTCTGCTCGTAGCTTAATCTGCTGGGCAGACTCCTCCCCACTGACGTAGAGAACAGTCCCAACTTGAGACAGCTGAGTTGAGACTTGTAGGAGAAGGGTTGATTTCCCAATCCCAGGATCCCCACCTATGAGGACGAGACTTCCCGGTACCACTCCGCCTCCAAGTACACGGTTGAATTCCTCCATCTCCGTCTTGGTTCGATTGACATTGATGGAAGTCACCTCAGCCAGTTTCATGGGCTTGGTTTTCTCACCTGTCAAGGACACACGCGCATTCTTGACCTCGGCAACCTCAACCTCTTCTACAAAAGAAGACCAAGACCCACAGTTGGGGCAACGCCCCAGATATTTAGGTGAATTATACCCACAATTTTGACATACAAATGTCGCTTTTTTCTTTGCGATGATAAACCTCTTTCTATATCTCTAACTCACACTCAATCACTTGGCAAAAATCAATCTTCTCATTTGGCACAAACTGACGCATGAGCATGTTGTGAGTTACCACTATCACGGTCTGGTAATCTCGATACTTAGCCATGCATTCTAGAAAACGAGACTTCATCTTCGCAGCTGTCTCATATTGAATAGGACTATTAGGAAGTAACTCCCCATTATTTTCTAGAAATATAGCACGAGCTTTTTCAAAATTATCTGTGCCACTTTCATAGACCTGCCATTCATGCAATAATGGTTCCACTCTCAAAGGAAGTCCAGTAACACAAGCCACATAAGAAGCCGTTTCTAAAGCTCTTGTGACTGCAGAAGATACGATTATTTCAGCTGAAGGGAGTAAAGGATTGGTGCTCAGTTTCTGGGCTTGCTGCCGTCCCTTCTCAGACAAGGGGGCCAAATCTATCCCAAATCCCGTATAAGAACGCTCCTCTAACTCACGATAATCTGGCTCCCCGTGACGTACAAAGATAATCTTCATTCTAGTGCCCGGTCGATCCAAATCCACCAGTTCGAACGCCATCAGCCATATCTCCATCTGCAATTAAGAAAGGAGCAAAGACAGCCTGGACCACACGTTCCCCAACTTCAAGAACAACTTCTTGATCTGTAATATTCTTCATCTGAGCAAAAATATGCCCTTCATTCCCAGTATTGCCATAATAATCCCCATCAATGACCCCAACCGAGTTAATTAAAACTAAGCCCTTCTTACGAGGGTTTGAAGAACGATCATAAAGGTAAAGAACCTCAGTCGGCTGCATATAAGCCTTAACCCCTGTCGGAACCAAGACAATCTCTCCTGGCGCAATAACCGTACGCACAGCAACCTTTAAGTCGTAACCAGCCGCATGCGCTGTCTCACGCTTTGGCAATAAATTTTCATCTGTAAAACTAGAAACCAATTCAAAACCACGAATTTTCATCATCTTCTCTTTTCTATTATCATTTATTCTAGATTATTCTATCTTATTTATTCGTAAAAAGCACGAAAAAAAGAGCACACAATTCAAATCGCTTAGGGCTGCTGGATTCCTCCCCTGACCCGCTTCACGCAGAACTGTTGCTCCACTATTTATTATATCACATTCCTATTCATTTTAAAAGAAAAATTATTTTTTCCGTCTATTTCTAAAAAAGTCCTGCATAATAGCTGCGCATTCATCTTCCAAAATTCCCGTTTCAACCTCCACACGATGATTGAGACGCTCATCTGTCAAGATATCGTACAAACTCCCAGCAGCGCCAAATTTCTGGTTTTTAGCCCCGTAGACCACGTTTGGAATGCGGGCGAGTCCAATCGCCCCACTACACATGACACAAGGCTCAATGGTCACAAAAAGCGTGCAATCAAGCAAGCGCCAGCTCTCCTCACTCAGATTCGCATTCTCTATGGCCATAATCTCCGCGTGCATAACCGCTCGCTGCAACTCCTCACGTGCATTATGCCCACGACCAATGATTTCTCCGTCCTTGACAATCACACAACCAATTGGAATTTCATCGTGTTCAAGAGCAATCTCAGCCTCTCTCAAAGCCTCTCTCATGAAGACTTCTTTTTCTTCAACTGTATAATTCATCCGTTTCTCTTTTCCTACTTATCGATTTTATTATTATATCATGAATCCCAAGACAAAAAAAGCCACCGAATGCGGTGACTTTATAGGGAGATTATTATGAAAAAGAAAAGTTTAGGATATTTGTTACAACAAGTTAGGAGGTCTTCTTGTAACTGTCTATAGTATACCCGACCTATCTTAAACAAATCTTAAAAATCTCTTAGGACCAAACACTTTCTAAAATATTTGTTTGTTCACGACCAGGACCCACTGAGAAAGTAGAAATACGAACGCCAACCAATTCACTCACACGACGAACGTAGTTACGCGCATTCTCAGGAAGATCTTCCAAATTACGAACTCCAGTAATATCTTCTGACCAACCTGGCAACTCTTCATAGATAGGCTTGCAACGTTTCAATTGCTCAAGACTAGCTGGATAGTAGTCAATACGTTGACCATCAAGATCATAGGCCACACAGATTTTCACAGTATCCAAACCGCTCAAAACATCGATAGAGTTCAATGAAAGATTAGTAATACCAGAAACACGACGACTATGACGCATCACAACTGAGTCAAACCAACCCACACGACGTGGACGACCAGTTGTTGTACCATATTCATGACCGACTTCACGGATACGTTCTCCCACTTCATCAAACAATTCAGTTGGGAAAGGCCCATCTCCTACACGACTCGTATAGGCTTTACATACACCTACAACCTTGTCAATCTTACTTGGACCAACACCAGAACCAATTGTCACACCACCAGCTACAGGGTTTGACGACGTAACAAATGGATACGTACCTTGGTCGATATCTAGCATAACACCTTGCGCACCTTCAAAAAGCACTCGTTTACCGTTATCAAGCGCATCATTCAAAATGACAGATGTGTCTGTCACATACTTCTTGATTTGTTGACCATATTCGTAATATTCTTCAAAAATATCATCGAAAGCAATCGCTTTGCTGTCATACAATTTTTCAAAAAGACGATTCTTTTCAGCAAGGTTACGTTCTAAACGCTCACGGAAAATATCCTTATCCAAAAGATCTGCGATACGAATCCCAACACGAGCAGCCTTGTCCATATAAGCAGGACCAATTCCCTTGATTGTAGTACCAATCTTATTGTCGCCCTTAGCTTCTTCTTGCAAACGGTCTAACTCGATATGATAAGGCAAAATGACATGCGCGCGATCAGAAATACGCAAGTTATCAGTTGTAACACCTTCCTCATGAAGATAGCTCAACTCTTTTACAAGAGATTTAGGATTTACAACCATACCGTTCCCAATAACAGAGATTTTTTCAGGGAAGAAAATCCCAGATGGAATCAAGTGCAACTTAAATTTCTTACCATCAATCACAATCGTGTGCCCTGCATTATCACCACCTTGGTAACGTGCAATCACTTCTGCATTCGCTGAAAGGAAATCTGTAATCTTCCCTTTACCTTCATCACCCCACTGGGTACCTACAACAACAACTGAAGTCATAATCTTGTCTGAGCCCTCAGGCTCTTCCTTTCTCACATACATGGCAGGAATCTCACCCGCAATTATATCTTACAATTTATTATAAGAAAAAATCGCCTTTTTATCAAGAAGAAACAATAGAAAGATTTGCTATTTCCAACTATTAAAAAATGATTTAGAAAAAATTCCGGCTATTTATCATTATTTCCCCACAAAAAGTTAAATTTGTTCGGAAATTAACTCATGCTGTCTCAACAAGCAACAAAACCTTGTTTCATTATCAATTTTTCAAGATACAAACGATAAGCAACACGATAATGGTAAACAATAAAATCCCGATGACTCACAATACGATATCGGACAAGATAATAAATCAAAAACTTAAAATGAAAATGTTCCCAATCAAAATTATCACCGAAGAACATACCATACTCTTCTTCAATGTTTCTATAAAAATCCATCATCTGCTCATAATTTTTTTGTAACATAAGCATACACTCCTTTACTTTTTATAAGCTTATTCTAACAAAAAATTATAAACAGTTATTATTAAATCCTGAATTGCTCAAATACTAACCTCAAAAAGATAATAAATAGGAAAAGTTGACAGAATAGGAAGAAATCTACTACCTAAATTTCAAAAATTAAGATAATGGAAGCGGAAGGATGCGAACCCTCGAAGGAGCGTATTTACAGTCCGTCACGTTTAGCCTCTTCGCTACCCTCGATTAAAGTACTAAAAAGATCTCCTTGCTCGAAAACGGAGGGCTATGAAACTTTACTCAGCAAAAAATATCTCACACCAAATAACTCAAAATAGATTATTAATTATATAAAAAAAGAGGCCTAAACCTCTTTTTCTTAACTACTCCGCCAGTAGGACTCGAACCTACGACATCATGATTAACAGTCATGCGCTACTACCAACTGAGCTATGGCGGATTAAAGCTAAGCGACTTCCATATCTCACAGGGGGCAACCCCCAACTACTTCCGGCGTTCTAGGGCTTAACTTCTGTGTTCGGCATGGGTACAGGTGTATCTCCTAGGCTATCGTCACTTAACTCTGAGTAATACCTACTCAAAATTGAATATCTATTCAAATCAAGAAAACCATTCGCTTTCATATTCTCAGTTACTTTGGATAAGTCCTCGAGCTATTAGTATTAGTCCGCTACATGTGTCGCCACACTTCCACTTCTAACCTATCTACCTGATCATCTCTCAGGGCTCTTACTGATATAAAATCATGGGAAATCTCATCTTGAGGTGGGTTTCACACTTAGATGCTTTCAGCGTTTATCCCTTCCCTACATAGCTACCCAGCGATGCCTTTGGCAAGACAACTGGTACACCAGCGGTAAGTCCACTCTGGTCCTCTCGTACTAGGAGCAGATCCTCTCAAATTTCCTACGCCCGCGACGGATAGGGACCGAACTGTCTCACGACGTTCTGAACCCAGCTCGCGTGCCGCTTTAATGGGCGAACAGCCCAACCCTTGGGACCGACTACAGCCCCAGGATGCGACGAGCCGACATCGAGGTGCCAAACCTCCCCGTCGATGTGAACTCTTGGGGGAGATAAGCCTGTTATCCCCAGGGTAGCTTTTATCCGTTGAGCGATGGCCCTTCCATACGGAACCACCGGATCACTAAGCCCGACTTTCGTCCCTGCTCGAGTTGTAGCTCTCGCAGTCAAGCTCCCTTATACCTTTACACTCTGCGAATGATTTCCAACCATTCTGAGGGAACCTTTGGGCGCCTCCGTTACCTTTTAGGAGGCGACCGCCCCAGTCAAACTGCCCGTCAGACACTGTCTCCGATAGGGATCACCTATCTGGGTTAGAGTGGCCATAACACAAGGGTAGTATCCCAACATCGTCTCCTTCGAAACTGGCGTCCCGATCTCATAGACTCCTACCTATCCTGTACATGTGGTACAGACACTCAATATCAAACTGCAGTAAAGCTCCATGGGGTCTTTCCGTCCTGTCGCGGGTAACCTGCATCTTCACAGGTACTAAAATTTCACCGAGTCTCTCGTTGAGACAGTGCCCAAATCATTACGCCTTTCGTGCGGGTCGGAACTTACCCGACAAGGAATTTCGCTACCTTAGGACCGTTATAGTTACGGCCGCCGTTTACTGGGGCTTCAATTCATACCTTCGCTTGCGCTAAGCACTCCTCTTAACCTTCCAGCACCGGGCAGGCGTCACCCCCTATACATCATCTTACGATTTAGCAGAGAGCTGTGTTTTTGATAAACAGTTGCTTGGGCCTATTCACTGCGGCTGACTTAAAGTCAGCACCCCTTCTCCCGAAGTTACGGGGTCATTTTGCCGAGTTCCTTAACGAGAGTTCTCTCGCTCACCTGAGGCTACTCGCCTCGACTACCTGTGTCGGTTTGCGGTACGGGTAGAGTATGTTTAAACGCTAGAAGCTTTTCTTGGCAGTGTGACGTCACTAACTTCGCTACTAAACTTCGCTCCCCATCACAGCTCAATGTTATAGAACTAAGCATTTGACTCAGTTCACACCTCACTGCTTAGACAGACACTTCCAATCGTCTGCTTTAGTTAGCCTACTGCGTCCCTCCATCACTACATACTCTAGTACAGGAATATCAACCTGTTGTCCATCGGATACACCTTTCGGTCTCTCCTTAGGTCCCGACTAACCCAGGGCGGACGAGCCTTCCCCTGGAAACCTTAGTCTTACGGTGGACAGGATTCTCACCTGTCTTTCGCTACTCATACCGGCATTCTCACTTCTATGCGTTCCAGCACTCCTCACGGTACACCTTCATCACACATAGAACGCTCTCCTACCATACCTATAAAGGTATCCACAGCTTCGGTAAATTGTTTTAGCCCCGGTACATTTTCGGCGCAGGGTCACTCGACTAGTGAGCTATTACGCACTCTTTGAATGAATAGCTGCTTCTAAGCTAACATCCTAGTTGTCTGTGCAACCCCACATCCTTTTCCACTTAACAATTATTTTGGGACCTTAGCTGGTGGTCTGGGCTGTTTCCCTTTCGACTACGGATCTTAGCACTCGCAGTCTGACTGCCGACCATAATTCATTGGCATTCGGAGTTTATCTGAGATTGGTAATCCGGGATGGACCCCTCACCCAAACAGTGCTCTACCTCCAAGAATCTTTATGTCGACGCTAGCCCTAAAGCTATTTCGGAGAGAACCAGCTATCTCCAAGTTCGTTTGGAATTTCTCCGCTACCCACAAGTCATCCAAGCACTTTTCAACGTGCCCTGGTTCGGTCCTCCAGTGCGTCTTACCGCACCTTCAACCTGCTCATGGGTAGGTCACATGGTTTCGGGTCTACGTCATGATACTAATTCGCCCTATTCAGACTCGGTTTCCCTACGGCTCCGTCTCTTCAACTTAACCTCGCATCATAACGTAACTCGCCGGTTCATTCTACAAAAGGCACGCTCTCACCCATTAACGGGCTCGAACTTGTTGTAGGCACACGGTTTCAGGTTCTATTTCACTCCCCTCCCGGGGTGCTTTTCACCTTTCCCTCACGGTACTGGTTCACTATCGGTCACTAGGGAGTATTTAGGGTTGGGAGATGGTCCTCCCAGATTCCGACGGGATTTCACGTGTCCCGCCGTACTCAGGATACTGCTAGGTACAAAGACTATTTTAAATACGAGGCTATTACTCTCTTTGGCTGATCTTCCCAAATCATTCTTCTATAATCTTTGAGTCCACATTGCAGTCCTACAACCCCGAAGAGTAAACTCTTCGGTTTGCCCTTCTGCCGTTTCGCTCGCCGCTACTAAGGCAATCGCTTTTGCTTTCTCTTCCTGCAGCTACTTAGATGTTTCAGTTCACTGCGTCTTCCTCCTCACATCCTTAACAGATGTGGGTAACAGGTAGTACCTGTTGGGTTCCCCCATTCGGAAATCCCTGGATCATCGCTTACTTACAGCTACCCAAGGCATATCGTCGTTTGTCACGTCCTTCTTCGGCTCCTAGTGCCAAGGCATCCACCGTGCGCCCTTATTAACTTAACCTTATTTTTCTGACCTTTCAGTCATAAACTCTTATTAATACTACAGCGTTTTCGGTTTATTTTCTTGTTACTATTTGATATAGATATTCAATTTTCAATGTGCATTACTTGGTGATCTCTCACCGATGGAGCCTAGCGGGATCGAACCGCTGACCTCCTGCGTGCAAAGCAGGCGCTCTCCCAGCTGAGCTAAGGCCCCACAAGACCTCTCAAGACTAAACAAGACCAATGCGCAGTTCCTTTTCCTTAGAAAGGAGGTGATCCAGCCGCACCTTCCGATACGGCTACCTTGTTACGACTTCACCCCAATCATCTATCCCACCTTAGGCGGCTGGCTCCTTACGGTTACCTCACCGACTTCGGGTGTTACAAACTCTCGTGGTGTGACGGGCGGTGTGTACAAGGCCCGGGAACGTATTCACCGCGGCGTGCTGATCCGCGATTACTAGCGATTCCGACTTCATGTAGGCGAGTTGCAGCCTACAATCCGAACTGAGACTGGCTTTAAGAGATTAGCTTGCCGTCACCGGCTTGCGACTCGTTGTACCAGCCATTGTAGCACGTGTGTAGCCCAGGTCATAAGGGGCATGATGATTTGACGTCATCCCCACCTTCCTCCGGTTTATTACCGGCAGTCTCGCTAGAGTGCCCAACTGAATGATGGCAACTAACAATAGGGGTTGCGCTCGTTGCGGGACTTAACCCAACATCTCACGACACGAGCTGACGACAACCATGCACCACCTGTCACCTCTGTCCCGAAGGAAAACTCTATCTCTAGAGCGGTCAGAGGGATGTCAAGACCTGGTAAGGTTCTTCGCGTTGCTTCGAATTAAACCACATGCTCCACCGCTTGTGCGGGCCCCCGTCAATTCCTTTGAGTTTCAACCTTGCGGTCGTACTCCCCAGGCGGAGTGCTTAATGCGTTAGCTGCGGCACTAAACCCCGGAAAGGGTCTAACACCTAGCACTCATCGTTTACGGCGTGGACTACCAGGGTATCTAATCCTGTTTGCTCCCCACGCTTTCGAGCCTCAGCGTCAGTTACAAGCCAGAGAGCCGCTTTCGCCACCGGTGTTCCTCCATATATCTACGCATTTCACCGCTACACATGGAATTCCACTCTCCCCTCTTGCACTCAAGTTAAACAGTTTCCAAAGCGTACTATGGTTAAGCCACAGCCTTTAACTTCAGACTTATCTAACCGCCTGCGCTCGCTTTACGCCCAATAAATCCGGACAACGCTCGGGACCTACGTATTACCGCGGCTGCTGGCACGTAGTTAGCCGTCCCTTTCTGGTAAGATACCGTCACAGTGTGAACTTTCCACTCTCACACTCGTTCTTCTCTTACAACAGAGCTTTACGATCCGAAAACCTTCTTCACTCACGCGGCGTTGCTCGGTCAGACTTTCGTCCATTGCCGAAGATTCCCTACTGCTGCCTCCCGTAGGAGTCTGGGCCGTGTCTCAGTCCCAGTGTGGCCGATCACCCTCTCAGGTCGGCTATGTATCGTCGCCTTGGTGAGCCGTTACCCCACCAACTAGCTAATACAACGCAGGTCCATCTGGTAGTGATGCAATTGCACCTTTTAAGCAAATGTCATGCAACATCTACTCTTATGCGGTATTAGCTATCGTTTCCAATAGTTATCCCCCGCTACCAGGCAGGTTACCTACGCGTTACTCACCCGTTCGCAACTCATCCAGAAGAGCAAGCTCCTCCTTCAGCGTTCTACTTGCATGTATTAGGCACGCCGCCAGCGTTCGTCCTGAGCCAGGATCAAACTCTCATTAAAAGTTTGAGTTCTCACTCATTTCTGTCACTGACAGATTTATTGTTTTTTTCATTGTTCAGTACTACAACCTTAGTTGTAGTGCCCTGCACATTGGTTCGTCTTGTTCAGTTTTCAAAGGTCTTTGTCACTCACTTCTCTCAAGCGACAACTATATTAGTATATCACAGGTGCTTTCGCTTGTCAACACTTTTTTGAAACTTTTTTAATCTTTTTTCATCAAGTGTTCCATCCGCAACATACCATAGTCCGTACGGGATTCGAACCCGTGTTACCGCCGTGAAAAGGCGGTGTCTTAACCCCTTGACCAACGGACCAGAGTTGTTATTTTCAACTCTTACTATTATACTGGCTTTTTATTTTTTGTCAACAACTTTTTCTGCTTTTTTCTTTTTTTTGCATAGCTTCTTACCGAGTACGGATATCAAACTCCTTAAACACAATACGTAAGTCTCTTAATACTCTTTGACGCCCTCGGAAGCGTTCATGTCTTAGGACCCGTTCTAACTCTTCTTGTTTGTCTTTACTTTGTTTACTTCTATAATCTCTTAGTGTCTCATGAAAGAGATAATAATCATCTAGACACAGACCTCCCTCACTGATACGATGACTAATCTCACCTACTTCTTCATACGGTTCTTTATCATATCTTCGTTTTTGACTTTCTTGCTTACGGATATAGTCTAGAATTCGATTACGGAACTTAGTTTTGAAATATTTTCTTAAACGAGGAATGTCTTCTACTATTCCTTCTTCTCTACTAATCAATTCATGTAAGCAAATCATCCCCTCTTGGTCCCAATCCGATAGATCCCATAAATGAAGGTAATATTCATTTCTACACTTATATACAATCCCCTGGACTTCTTTATACAATTCTTTAAACATAACGTTCCCCTTTCTAGATACAGTTTAACAGATTCAGAAACACTTTTGTCCCATTTCCCCCATTCTGTTCCCTACACCGTCTAAACTGCACAAAAAAGAGAGGATACGCCTCTCTTTCGGTTATTTTTCATCATTCATTTTTGACTTTACTTCATCATAAGATAATGCATGAGATTCCTCTTCTACTGTTTCAGGCATCTTTCCTGTTTCGTAAAGAGATTTAATTTGCGTACTATCCAATGTTTCGTATTTCAATAATGCTTCTGCAATCAACTTGTGAGTTTCACGATTTGACTGAATAATTTCAGCAGCTTTATTTCGTGCTTCATTTAATAATGAACGAACTTCTTCGTCAATTTCATAAGCTGTTTGTTCTGAAATTGATTTTTGAGGACTCTGTGCACCAAACATAGCATGATTTCCTTCATATTGTACTGGGCCAAGTTTTTCACTCATACCGTACTCTGTAACCATTGCACGCGCCATTTGTGTCGCTTGTTCAAAATCGTTTGAAGCTCCTGTAGTTTGGACATTAAAGATAATTTCTTCAGCTACACGTCCACCCATTAAGCCAGCCAATTGCTCTTTTATATCTTCTTTGGAAAGAAGCATTTGGTCTTCCTTAGGAAGTGCAATCATATATCCGCCGGCACGTCCACGTGGTACGATAGTAACTTTATGAACAACACGAGCATTCGACAAGACTAAACCAACAATGGTATGTCCAGCCTCATGGTAGGCAACCAATTCACGTTCTTTTTGTGAAACTGTCTTATCTTTCTTAGAAGGACCAGCAATAACTCTATCTTCTGCTTCATCAATATCTGAAGCATCAATTATCGATTTATTGCGACGAGCAGCAACTAGAGCCGCCTCATTCAATACATTCTCTAAATCAGCACCAACAAAACCTGGAGTTTGTTGAGCCACTAATTTCAAATCAACATCTTCTGCTAAAGGCTTGTTCTTAGCATGAACTTTCAAGATTGCTTCGCGACCTTTAACATCAGGACGGCCAACCAATACTTTTCTATCAAAACGTCCTGGACGCAAAAGGGCAGGATCAAGTACATCTGAACGGTTTGTCGCAGCGATAACGATAATCCCTTCATTTCCCTCAAAACCATCCATCTCAATCAAAAGTTGGTTCAAGGTTTGTTCACGTTCATCATTTCCTCCGCCAAGACCAACTCCACGTTGACGTCCAACAGCATCAATTTCATCGATAAAGATAATAGCTGGTGCTGCTTTTTTAGCATCTTCAAAAAGAGAACGAACACGACTAGCTCCAACTCCGACAAACATTTCTACAAAGTCCGATCCTGAGATACTAAAGAATGGAACACCTGCTTCTCCAGCAACTGCCTTAGCAAGCAAGGTCTTACCTGTCCCCGGAGGTCCCTCTAAAAGAACACCTGCTGGAATACGGGCCCCAAGTTTTGTAAATCGTTTTGGATCTTTTAAGAATTCAACAACTTCAACTAGTTCTTGTTTTTCTTCCTCAGCTCCAGCAACATCTGAAAATCTTACTTTAATATCTTCTTTATTTGCGGCTTTAGCCTTACTACGTCCAAAACTCATTGGGTTACGGCTATTATTTCCTCCCATATTTCCCATCATAGAGAATAGGAAGAAGAATAGAATACCGAATGGCACAATGGATACAAGAATATTAATCCACATACCACTTGAACTTTCATGCTTAACAGTTACTTCCGCCTTATGGTCAGAAGCAAGTTTTTGCAATTCTGATACTGTAGTATCTGAAGGAAGAATAATACTTGAAAATTTCTCTACTGTTGTAGCAGAAGGAGAAAAGAACTGGATACCTGTTTCTTCTTTACTTGTTTTAGGATTTTTATAGACACCTGAAACTTCGATAACACTGCCATTTGGTTGGTAAGTCAATTCTTTTACATTGTCATCGGTAATTTCTTTTACCAATTCTGTATAATTAATTTGCTCACTTTTCCCTGCAACACTACCTGTACTAAAATACTGATAAGCTGTAACTAGGAAAAAAATAAGTAATAACCATAGAAAAGGATTTTTAATTAAACCATTATTTTGTTTTTTCATTAAAAATTGTTCTTTCTAATTTGAATATACTTCTTCTTTCAATACTCCAACATAAGGAAGGTTACGATAATTTTCTTTGTAGTCTAAACCATAACCTACTACAAACTCATTTGGAATAGTAAAGCAGGTATAGTCAGCCTCAATTTCTACAACACGTCCCTCTGGTTTATCCAACAAGGTTGCAATTTTAACAGAGGCTGCTTCTCTTGCAATAAACATATCTCGTAAATTCTTCAAAGTTTGACCTGTATCGATGATATCCTCTACAAATAGAACATCTCTTCCTTTGATATCTTGAGTTACATCTTGTTTAATATTGATCACACCGCTACTTGCTGTTCCACCATGGTAGCTCGAAACCATCATGAAGTCCATTTCAATATGTGTGTCGATATGTTTGACCAATTCGGCCATAAAAGGAATAGATCCTTTTAAAATCCCAACTAAAATTGGATTTTTTCCTGCATAGTCTTTAGTTAGTTGGGCACCTAATTTTTTAGCAGCTTCTGTAATTTCATCGTGTGAAACGAGGATTTTTTTAATATCGTTTTCTAACATTTTTTTACCTATCTATTTTTTCTATATAAAGTATAGTGTTCATTATATCATTTTTCGTGTTTTTACTCAAATTACTGGTCGCAATTCCCAAAATTGAGACAATTTCACCAAATTGCTCAATAATAAGAGCAGATTTTCGCTTTTCCATAGGGATTTTCAAATCAATAAATAGACGTCTGAGTTTTTTTCTATGCCCATTTTGAACCAAAACATCTCCTGGTTTTCGATAACGAATGTGTATGGATGTTTCGCGTGAAACAGGTATTTGTTGAATTGATTCACCTTCTAATGGAATCCCAAAGGAAAATAAATATCCTTGATAAGATACCTGATTTTGATAGTGTAACACAAGTTCATCTTCCTTTTCATCAGCCTGCGGACTGATTTTACAAATCTGAAACTGTTGGTACTCTTTTATCAATTCATAGCCATTTTTAAGCGGATGACGATACTGGCTTTTAGATTTTAAAATCTGTCGAACTTCATCAAACTGAGCTTTTGTAAGATTCAAATCTGGAAAACGATTCAGATAAGTTTGAAGTAAAACTCTTTGTGTAGACTCAGAATAAGAAAATAACTGTTGTAAATTTTCCACATCAATATTCTTTGATAATTCAGCTATAGCTAGGTCATAATCTAAAATTTCATTTCCGATACTTAAGATTGCATCTCTAAATCTAGGATTTTCTTTTTCTAATTCTGGTAAATAAGAATTTCGAATACGATTGCGAAAATAATGATTTTCCTGATTTGATGTATCTTCAAAGTGAGAAATTAGTGGAAAGTCTTTTTTCTGAAAATGCAAGAAGGGACGAATGATTTCTATCTCTCCGACTACTTTCTTCTCCTTAATTCCTGATAGATAGCGCAATCGAGTTCCTCTAATCAAACGCATCAAAATCGTTTCCACCTGGTCATCAGCATGGTGAGCAGTGATCAAGGCTGTCGCACCAGTCTTTTTCATGACCTCTTGAAAAAAATCATAGCGAAAATTTCGAGCCCTTTCTTCTGAAAATTCTCCTGAAAAATTGCTGATATAAATAGGAAGCTCTGCTTCAGCAGCCAACTTCCTTAATTCCTTTTCTTCCCAGTCTGACTCTACTCTCTGCTTATGATTCACATGAGCCAGAATCAATTCAATTTCTAACTCTTCTTGATAAGTAGACAATACCTTAAATAGAAACATAGAATCTAATCCACCAGAAAGAGCTAGCACCACTTTAGCATGCTTTTTGAAATATCCTCTTTTGAGAAAATGATTTAAAAAATCCTGTTCCCTCATTTTAGAACCTCATAAACATCCTTGGCTATCTTAGAAATCGTATCATAATCAGAATTCTTAGTAAAAATAGAAAGCACAAATGGAGAATCTGCATAGACAACACCCGTATCATGCTTAAATTCATCCGCATCCCCAATTTTATGAGCTACCTTCACAGAAACACCTTTGGCAATGCGCTCATTATCAAAATCTGTTTTGGTCAAGGACTCCAATACAAATCCGTTTTGATTATAAATAGCTTCCATAACATTCCCAGCCATTTTAGAAGAAATCAATTTTTCTTTTGGATCCCAATTATCTCCCATAATAGCAGACATCTTGGATTTAAATGTGGCATCAGATTGGTTTGAAATGTAATATCCCAACAGATTATGAGCTACGTTATCCGATTCTTTTGATACTTTCGTTATTAAGTCCTTGAGAGAATACTCTTTATTATCCTCTTTTTTAGGGAGGCTACCACTTCCCTCTGGTTTATAAGAACCTGGAAAATCATTGACTGCAGATACGTATTTTACAGTCGTGTCTAACTGATAAATCCCCTCATTTATTTTTTCTTGCGTATAATAAAGATAAGGGAGTTTCAAAACACTAGCTGCATACATCTTTTCATCTTGATTGATACCAGCTTCTTTTCCAGTAGTCAGTTGCTTAACATAAATAGAAAATGAATCCTTCTGATATTTTTCCGATAACATTTCTTGGACTTTACTCATCCGATTATCTTCTTCAGAAGTTGATTCTTTAGCTACCCATCCAGTCTGATCAATATGTAGAAATTCTCTTCCTTCTACAAACATGGTCTTATCGATTGATACCTGAGAATAAGCTGATAAGGATGATTTCACTTCTTTTAAGTCATAAGGACTATTGTACAGTTTAAAATCAAATTCTAACCATACTTTTTTTATTGTTGGAGTTATCTCTGATTGATCATATAAAAATCGTTTGTCCGCAGCTATAAATTGATGATTTGATAGCTTAAATACCGGAATTCCTTGTTTATTTAAGCGCCACTCGGTTATTTGAAAACTTGTTTGGGGAGTCAATTTTCCAGATTCCACTACTAAATCTTCATTCGCATAAACAGGAACCTCTCCATAAACCATGGGAGAACTTAATTTTTCTCTAAAATAAATACCAAAGTTAGATTGTGAAAGGTAATAAATTTCTTTCGAAGTATAGACTACTTCTTTTTCTGTGCTAACGACTTTTGAAATGGTCAAAAAACTCGGTAACAACAAAATAATTAAGAATTTACGCATTCTTCCTTTCCTTTTCTTCTTGTAAACGCAATAATTGATTTTTATCAGCCAACTCTTCCAGCTTTTCTTCCGATAGACTCAAAAATTGCTCTATTACATCTAATAAATTTCCCATTTTATCACCTTGGGAGCAAGTCAGGAATCGTATAAACAGCTTCCCGATTCTTAGAATAATAATATTTTGCACGCATGTATTTAGCAGCATAATCTTCATCTTTCAACTTTGTGGCAAAAGCTGTCTCTTTCTCCTTTTCCTCACTCAAGGTTTGATACTGAGTTTGCAAGTCTGATAACTGTTGACGTCTTTGGAGTAATTGATGATAGCTTTGAGCAAGATTATAAGTTGGTAAAATGAACAATAAAATCATCAAAATAAGAACCCAACCCATGAAACGATTACGTTTTTGTCGTTCTTTCATCAGATAGCGACGACGTTGGTGTTCATTTTGAATAAAAGAATTATTCAATTGTACGATATTTTTAGACATTTTCTTCTACCCGTGTTTCACTGATAATTTCATACATTCCTGCTGCATCTTCTTTTTTTGTACTATCCTTCATCTCTAGTACTTTTACAAGTAGCAACTTATTGCCAAAGCGAATTTCAACTTGGTCATTAACTTTCAAATCCGTTGAACTTTTGGCCAAGATTCCATTTACCTTGATTCTTCCTTTATCTGCTACTTCTTTTGCGACTGTACGACGCTTGATAATTCGTGATACTTTTAAATATTTGTCTAATCTCATTTTTATTACCTCAAATTATTATTGTATCATTTTTATCTATTTTTATTGTATCATTTTTATCTATTTTATAGAAGAAAAATGTTAAAGGGAATTGCCTTCTTTCGATACTTTTATCTCTAATAAACTTTCTCCAAAAATCAGCAAACCTTCTAAAATTTCATAATCCTTCTTGTTTCGGACATCAAATATAACTTCCATTAATCCCTTATTCTCAGTTATGGCTGCTTTTAAGTTCGTTGCGGATAAGGCTTTAAAATAATCTTGAGCCAAGAATAGTCGTTGAGTGACTTTTTCAAATTGAACTGTAATCTTATTTTCTTTTCTTTCCACACGTTCTACAAATACCTTGTCAAAATATGACTTGACCAAACCAATCTCTAAAAGATAGGCCACTACGTCTGGGTATTCTCCAAAGCGATCCATCAATTCTTCTTGTAGTTCTTCATAGTTGACACGATTGTCAATTTGACGAATTTTCTTGTAAATTTCAATCTTATGTCGTTGGTCAGGAAGATAGGCGTCAATTTGTAAAATCAACTCAGCATTTCCTTTGCTTCTTTTATTCCCATTGCCGTTCCGTTTAGCAATAGCTTCCTCTAGTAACTGCGAATACAATTCAAAACCAACAGAATCAATGAAACCAGACTGGGACTTTCCTAGGAGATTTCCTGCTCCCCGAATCGAAAGATCTCGCATCGCAATCTTAAATCCTGAGCCTAATTCTGTAAATCCCTTAATCGCTTCTAATCTCTTCTCAGAGACTTCACTGATTGATTTTTCTGGACGATACATGAGATAGGCATAAGCAATACGATTGCTACGACCGACTCTTCCTCTTAATTGATACAAGGTTGACAAGCCCATGTGGTCTGCATTTTCAATAAATAAGGTATTGGCATTTGGAATATCTACCCCTGTCTCAATAATAGTAGTCGTCACCAAAATATCATACTGACCTTCAATAAAGTCAAGTAGAGTATTTTCTAACTGAATTTCACTCATTTGTCCATGAACATACCCAATCGAAGCCTCTGGAATCAACTCCTGTAATTCTGAAACCTTCTGGTCAATCGTGTCAACTTTATTGTAAAGATAGTAAACTTGACCTCCACGCTCCATTTCACGCAAGACAGCATCACGAATGACACTATCATTCTTCTCTAATACATAGGTTTGAACAGGATAGCGATTGGTTGGAGGAGTTTCAATAACAGACAAATCTCGAATTCCCAGCATAGACATGTGGAGAGTACGAGGGATTGGCGTTGCTGTCAAGGTTAGAACATCTACTTGTTTTTTCAGTTCTTTCAAAGTTTCCTTATGCTTAACACCGAATCGTTGTTCCTCATCAATAATCATCAATCCCAAATCTGAAAACACAACATCTTTTGACAAAACACGATGCGTTCCAATCAAAATATCGACTTGACCATTCTTTAGTTTTTCAAGTGTTTCTGCCTGCTCTTTTTTACTTCTAAAGCGACTCAACACATCAATATTAACAGCAAAATTTTGGAATCGTTCCTTAAAATTCGTATAGTGCTGTTGCGCTAAAACCGTCGTCGGAACTAGAACGACAACCTGTTTGTGATCATTGACTGCCTTAAAGGCTGCACGCATAGCAACTTCAGTCTTTCCAAAACCAACATCCCCAACTAAAAGTCGATCCATTGGTTGAGAAGCCTGCATATCTCTCTTGATTTCCTCAACACTACGAAGTTGATCATCCGTTTCAACATAAGGGAAGGCATCATCAAAAGCATGTTGATCCTCATCATCAGCTGAGAAAGCAAAACCCTTCAACTGGCTGCGCTCAGAATAAAGTTTGATTAAATCGTCAGCTATATCCTCTACCTGGTTCTTAACTTTTTGCTTGGCTTTTTTGAAATGACCGTCATTTAATTTATTGAGTTTAGGAGCTTTACCGTCACTTGAAACGTATTTGGAAAGTAGATGAATCTGTTCCACTGGGATAGAGATTTGATCCCCGTTTTGGTATTGAACACTGACATAATCACGGTGAATCCCTTTGATTTCAATTGTTTCAATCCCTAGATATTGACCAATTCCATGGATATGGTGAACAACGTAATCTCCTTTTTCAAGTTCATTGTAATCTTTTAATCTCTCTGCGTTTGAAACATGTTGTCTTCGAAAACGACGTTTCAATTTCTTTTGAAAAATCTCATGTTCAGTTATCAATAAAACCTTTTCATCTACAAAATGAAAACCATGTCTGAGATTACCCTCAATTAAGTTTACAGATTCTTTACAAACACTTGACTTATCTCTAGAATCCAATTTAATCTGGTATTCCTCTAAAACATCCTCCAATGTTTTACTTCCCATTGAATTGCTAGACTGCAGGATAATAGTATAATCCATTTTTTTGTATCGCTCAATTTCTTCTTTTAGAAAAGAAAATTGATTGAAAAACTCCTGCATAGGATATTGATTAAATTGATAAATTTGGTCAAACTTGAGATTGCCTAACCCCTTTTGCAGATTAGAGAAAAAGGTAACCGGACTCTGCTTTTTATAGATTTGCTCTGTATCTGCAAAATACTGCATCTCAGAAAATGCTTTACTGTTCTGTAATTCTTCTGTAAAGTATTGTGCTAACTCCCTTTCAAAGACTTCATACTGATTCATCAATTTCTGATAATCATCAAAGAATACTGGGGTATCTTTTTCAATATAGTCAAAGACAGTCCATGTCTTTTCATAGCACAAAGATAAAAACTTCCGTGAATCTGAATGTATTTGTTTTTGGTGAAAACTTGAAAGAATTTCTTCTAGATAGGATTTCAAAATCGGTGATAACGTTTTTGAAATTTGTTTTTCTAAAGCTGACTGTCCTCGTTGATAATCCTTTTCTCTCAAAAGCATATCACTAGCTGGAAAGATAGTGAGTTCTGTCTGATTTTCTTTCGATAATTGTGTTTCGACTTCAAATAACCTAATACCATCAATTTCATCACCAAAAAACTCAATTCGGCAAGGTTCTAACTGGGATATTTCAAAAATATCTAAAATATCTCCTCGTATACTAAACTCTCCCTGAGTTTGTACTTGTGTAACTTTTCGATAGCCTATCTCTTTTAACTGATGGATAAGTGCGTGTTGGTCATATTCTTCACCAACTGTTATTTTTACAATACTATCTTTAAATATATTGGGAGACGGTAAAATCAATCGACTTGCTGCGATATTACAAACTAAAATCCCTTTCTTAGATGAATCAGTCAAAAAACGCAAGGCTTCAACCCGTGAAATGATTTTTTCTTGTGAAGACATCAAAAACTCGACCATAGGGGAGTCATCTACCAAAAATGGATAGATAAGTTCCTCACCCAAGACAGATATAAGATCACTAACAAGTCCTTCTGCTCCTCCATAAGTTGACGTCAATAACACAATCTTATCTTCCTGTCTCAAACTACTAGCAATTGCTAAAGCTTTTGTAGAAGTTGACAATCCTAACATTAATTGTCTTTTCTTATCTGTCAGATTTCGATGCCATTTTTTTATCTGATCATTTTCTGAGAATAAATCTAATAAGGCCACCATTTATCCGTTATACCTCTGCATCGTTTTTTCAAAGTTTTTCTCTTGTAAATAGTAGTTTACAGAATCGTCAACTTTGTCAATAGACTGTAAAATACCAATATAATCATCCTTGTCAAACTTACTCAAAACATGGTTAACAACTGACATTCCATTTTTAGGTCTTCCGATTCCAATCTTAACACGATTAAATGTCTGGGTTCCAATATGTTGAATAATAGACTTGATACCATTATGACCACCTGCGGATCCCTTTGCTCTTAAGCGAATCTTTCCAACTTCCATGTCAAGGTCATCGTAAATGATGAGTAAATCTTCAATATCCAAACCATAATAAGTTAATAAAGCATGAACCGCTTTTCCACTTTCATTCATAAATGTCGTTGGTTTGACAAGATAAATTTTTTCTCCATTTAGGAAAAAGGATGCTAGGTCAGCTTGAAATATTTTATCATGTGTAAAAGTGACATTCTGTTTCTTCGCTAGTTGGTCAATCAACATAAAACCAACATTGTGTTTTGTTTCAAAATATTTATCCCCTGGATTTCCTAATCCTACAAGTAATTTGGTCATTTATTTTTCCTTTCAAAAGCCAAAAGGGTTGGAATTTTTTTCCAACCTAATTGACACTATTCATTAATTTTTTTTAGACATTAAAGCGGAATTCCATAATATCGCCATCTTGAACAATATATTCTTTTCCTTCTTCACGCAAGCGTCCAGCTTCTTTTACAGCCTTTTCAGATCCGTATTTCACTAGATCCTCATATGACATAGTTACTGCACGAATAAATCCTTTTTCAAAGTCTGAGTGGATAATACCAGCTGCTTGAGGAGCCTTCATACCACGTTTAAAGGTCCAAGCGCGAACTTCTTTTTCACCAGCTGTGAAGTAAGTTCCCAATCCAAGTAAGTGGTAAGCTGCACGAGTCAACTTGTCAACGCCTGACTCTGTCAAACCAAGTGCTTCAAGAAACTCTTGCTTATCTTCTTCGTCTAACTCAGAAATTTCTTCCTCAGCACGCGCAGAAATAACGACTACTTCAGCATTTTCTGTCGCTGCGAATTCACGAATTTGTTTAACATAGTCGATAGAGTCAGGTTCTGAAACAACATCCTCATCCACATTGGCAACATAGAGCACTGGTTTAGTCGTCAAAAGGAAGAGACCTTTGACAACTTTTTGTTCTTCATCTGTAAATTCAATAGTTCGAGCTGATTTTCCATCTTCTAGGACTGGTTTAATCTTTTGAAGAACATTAAACTCAGCTACTGATTCTTTATCTTTTTGCGTACGTGCCATCTTTTCTACACGCGCATAACGCTTATTAACTGATTCTAAGTCAGCAAGAATCAACTCCAGGTTAATAGTATCAATATCTGCAAGTGGATCTACAAAGGCGTCTTCACGTCCTTGCTCGCGCATCACATTTTCATCATCAAAAGCACGAACTACGTGAACAATCGCGTCTACTTCACGGATATTAGCCAAGAATTTATTCCCTAGCCCTTCTCCTTTTGAAGCTCCTTTTACAATTCCTGCGATATCTGTAAATTCAAATGTTGTTGGAACTGTCTTTTTAGGAGTGATCATTTCAGTCAATTTTTGTAGGCGTTCATCTGGAACCTCAACCATTCCAACGTTTGGATCAATCGTCGCAAATGGATAGTTTGCAGCCTCTGCTCCTGCTTTTGTAATTGCATTAAATAGTGTTGATTTACCAACGTTTGGCAAACCAACGATACCTGCTGTTAAAGCCATATTTTCTCATTCTCCGTTTTTATTTCAATCCCTAATATTATAACACAAAAAGGGAAAACTTGCTAACCCTCTAACTGAGGGGTTTCAGTCAATAATTTTATTCATTTTTCGATCAAAATCATAGCGCCCCATCATGACAACATGGTCACAATTGCTACATTTAATTTTGATATCTGCTCCTACACGTGTAATTTCCCAACGATTGGCCTTTTTACCTGTTGACTTGATGGTGCAAGCATGTGGTTTTTTCATTTCAACAAAATTTCCAACTTGATACATACTACTCTCCTTTTCTTTTTCGATTATATCATAAAAGAGGCGAGCCAGGCTCAACCTCTTTCACTTAATTTGTACGAACTGGTGTAATGAGCTGCATGAAGTCTTCATCAGTGTCTGCTGGCACAAGAGTAAATGGACGAACAGCTGAGATAAAGCTAATGGTCACCTTTTCGCTATTTAAAGCCTTAAGAGAATCAATCAAGTAAGTTGGGTTGAAACTAATAGTCAAATCTTCACCAGTCACCTGATCAGTATCGATTTCTTCGTTTACTTTACCAACTTCTGGAGAATGAACATGGGCGCTAACAATACCACCTTTAATTTCAAGCTTCACAGTACCATTTTGAGTCGCACTTGATAAAAGGCGAGCACGCTCCATTGACTGACGTAAGTTTACCACATCAAAAGTAATAGTAGTGTTAAAGTCTGTCGGAATCAAGCGATCTGTATCAGGATAGTTACCTTCTAACAAACGAGTATAGAAGCTAATATTTTCGCTTCTAAAGAGGATTTGATTGTTGGCAAAGAAAATCTCTACAGTTTCAATATCGTCTGTAAATACTGCTGAAAATTCGCGTAGAGAACGGCTAGGAATCACGACATCAAAATCATCACTATTTTTTTCAAGAGTCAATTTTTTCTGGCTTAGACGATGAGAGTCTGTTGCAACTGTTTTTAACTCTTTGTGTTGGCTCAATACAAAATGAACACCTGTTAAAATTGGACGACTTTCTTGTGTACTTGCAGCAAAAGCTGTTTCATTGATAATTTTCTTGAGTAATTTTGTTTCAAGAACCAAAGGAGTGCTTGCTGAAATTTCTTGGATTCGTGGATATTGTTCACTATCTTTTCCTTTTAGGGTAATTTCTGATTTACCGCTGGTTAAAACAATTTGATTTTGTTCAATTTCTTTAAAATCAAGAGTCACATCAGGTAGACTAGATACAACATTGATGAAGAAAGAAGCTTCAAGAAGGATCGAACCTAAAGAAGTAATTAACAAACCAGCATCTTCATTTTTTTGAGAAATAAAATTTTCAATTGAAATTTGACCATTTGAACCAATTAAAGTAACACCTTCATTGGTTACGTCAATTTTTACGGTTGATAAAATAGGAATGGCATTTTTAGAGCTAATAGCTCTCTTAGTAGTATTTAAGGCTTGTAGAAATAAATTTTTATTAATTGAAAAATGAATCATGGATTCTCCTTTATTTATTTTTAGTATTAGAAGGATAATAGTAATAATAGGGTCTGTGAAATCTGTGGAAAACAGACTTTAAACAAGTCATATCAAGTTTTTTGGCTTGTTTAAAAAATGTGGATAAAAAAGATAATAAAGTAAAAGTTATCCACAAGTTATTTAATTTTCTTTTTGATGGATTCAATTTCTAAACGTAAATTATCGTCTTCATCAATCAAAGATTTAATTTTGGCATGAGCATGTATGACTGTTGTGTGATCTTTTCCACCAAATTCCTTCCCAATTTTTGGAAGACTATTATCTGTTAATTCTCTAGATAAATACATGGCTACTTGACGGGCCAAAACAATATTTTGAAGGCGTCTGCTTCCCTTCATTTCTTTGACACTAACACCATAGAAGTTCCCTACTTCAGTTTGGATTTTATCAATTGGAATGACGAGGATTTGGCTAACATCTTGTTTTCGAGCTCTAATAGCTTCTGCAGCGATATCGATAGTGATATCCTTAATCTTCTTCACTCTGGCAATTAAAGTGATGTCGTTTATTGCTCCTTCAAGTTCTCGGACGTTTGAATCAAATTGACCAGCTAGGTATTCTAGGGTATCACTTTGGAAATGGTAGTCTAAATTCTCTGTTTTGCTTTGTAAAATGGCAATACGTGTCTCAAAGTCAGGTGGTGTGATGTTTTGCGTCAAGCCCCAGCTAAAGCGCGTGACAAGTCTTTCTTCAAGGCCCTCTAAGTGTTTAGGGCTACGATCACTAGTCAGAACAATTTGTTTTTGATTGTTATGGAGAACATTGAAAGTATTGAAAAATTCTTCCTGAGTTGCAACTTTTTTTCCACTCAGCGATTGAATATCATCAATTAACAAGAGATCGAGGCTACGGTAGGTTTTTTTGAACTTATCCATTTCACCCAGTCTCAGATGTTCAAGAAAGTCGTTTATAAAGCTTTCAGCAGGAATGTACTTAACACGCGCATCAGGAATATTTTTCAAAATCTCATTCCCAATTGCATTGAGTAAGTGAGTCTTACCAAGGCCAGGTCCTCCATAGATAAAAAGAGGATTATAGGTCAAGGCTAAATCTTCAGAAACAGCCAAAGCGGCTGATACTGCCCAAACATTCCCATCCCCTTGAATAAAATTATCAAAGGTATATTTTTCTTTTAATCCAGTATCCGAATAAGGAATAGATGCTAACTTTGGACTATAGTCATAAAGAGTTGAATTTGGAGCTTCTTCAACTTGTGAGACAGTAGTATCTTGAGGTTTGATGAAAATATAGTGGGGAGTTATCTCAGCATCATAAATCTCAAAACCAGCTACTACAATGATATCTTTTAGTTGTTTTTCCCAGACCATTTCCATTTCAGATCGTGGTAAAAATATAGTGGCAACATTTTCCTCTACCTTGATGAGTTCAGCTTGAATAGCATAGAAATCATACATGGATCGAGTCAGTCTTTCTTGAGCAAATTCTAAGATACGATTCCAAAATTGTTTTTCTTTCAATCCGTCCTCCTCCTTTACTACTTGTTTAAAAGTTTAATACTAGACTTATTTTACCATAGATAGTAAGATTTTTCCACAAGTTGTGAAAAATAATCCACAA